>NZ_WANY01000250.1:0-17667 GCF_015521575.1 Ferroglobus sp. | reverse complement strand
CATAAAAGGATTCCGGCAAATTTTCGTGATAACTCATGACGACACTTTTGAAGAGATAGTGGAAAACGTGATTAGGGTTAGGAAGGAGAACGGAGTGTCAGTCGTATGAGATTCGAAGGGAAGTTAATAGAAAACGTGGCGAAAATTAGAGAATTCTACAGAAAAACCGAAATTTCCGAGATTCCCGATTTGGAGAAGAGAAGAATTTTCGTAGAAGATCTCAAATCATTTTTGAGAGGATTAAAGGTTGCTGGCGTTGACGGAAGTCAGATTTCTCCGCTGAAGGACTTTGGTTTACCTTTCGGTGGAGTTCAAGCTGCAAGGCTCGTTGTGGAGCATGGGAAGGGGAAGTACGATTTGAAATATAAGAGCGGAATAGCTCACGAGTCGAACTTGGAGCTTGAAAGGTTCAAGCTTGAGGTCGAAATGCTGAAAGAAGTGATGAGTGAAGACGTTTACGCCTTCTACGACGGCAGTTTTTCCTTCTTTTTCGCATCCGAAATGAGCGAAAAGCTCAGAAGAGCTTATCTGAAAGAGTTCGAAGAGCTAATAAAACTGAGCGAAGAAAATGAGACGCCGGTAATTGCTTACGTTGACAGGAGTTATTCAAGGGAGCTTTTTCAAAACACATACGATTCCTACGTTCTTAGAAGTTATCTTTCAATGTTCGAATTCGTAGAACCGATAAAGAGGGGAGATCTTTTAATAACGTATTTTAAGGTTAACCCCACCTTCCCGGCAAAAATAGAGATGCCGGCTTGGCTTGAGGATAGAATAGAGGAAGTTTTAAAAGTAATTCTGGCTGAATGCCTCATTTCTTCAACCTCCGGCTACCCTTACATCCTTGAGAGAGTGCACAAGTACGCCACAATATCCGAAAGGGAGAAAGAGGAGTTCGTTAAGGCTGTTGGAGCAAAAATGCTCTCGTACAAGTTCGTCAGCAAGTTGAAAGGAAAAGGTAAAATTTAGCAACGAAGAGGCTATAGCGAATGAGAGTCGTCAGAGTTCTGAATTCAAAGGAGTTCGAAGTTGAAGGAGAATTAAATATTGGCGAATTCGTTAGGGTTGGGAATGAAATAGCTGTTGTCGTCGAAGTTTACTGCGAAGATCCTGAGATCGTGAAATATATGAGCAGATTCGATATTGAAGAGGTAAAGGAGTTCCTTCCAGATCTTGCGGAGCCTAAAAATTACGCTAAGTGCTTTTTGCTCTCAGAGGGAAGAGTTAGTGTTGGGGAAAAGGTTGAGATTGCTGAAGATGAAAGAATAAGAGAAGTTCACTGGAAGAACGGAGACTTGTACATGCCCTACATTCCGGAACTTGTGGCGAAATACCCGAAAGTTGCGATAGATGTGATAAAAAAACTCGAAAGCCTGTTTCCCGAAGAGAGGGACGTTTTGAGGATAATAAAAGCCGGTTTGGAATTCAGTAGAATAAGGAGGGTTGACGTTTGAAAGCCATAGGTTTGGTAAAAGGACCGGCTGAGTCTCCTCATGAGTTCACCTTCATAACTCCCGACAGTAGCAAAGTCAAAAGTGGAGAGTTCGTTTACTACTTGCTTGGAGATAAGAAGGTTATATGCAGAGTCGTGAAAAGGTCTCCGGTAAGGCTCTACCCCACTCTCTATCTCTCAAATCCGGAGATAGAGCCGGAGAGAATTTTGAGAATTCTTGGAGTTGAAAATCCCGAATTCGAGCTTTACGAAGTCAAGGCAGCGATAATGGGATACTTCGATGAAAAGCTCGGATTCGTGAATCCGAGAATTCAGCCGAAGGCTGGGCAAAAGATTTATCTGGCTGAAAGAGAAGTTCTGGAGAACTCCCTTTTCAGAAAGAAGGTTGGGGAAATCGGTTCGATTCACATAGGCTATCTGCTGAACAGAGAAGAAGATATTCCCGTCGTTTTGGATGCTGCTTTGCTAACAAGCGAGCACATGTGCATTTTGGCTTCCACCGGAAGCGGAAAGAGCTATTTAGCCGGAGTTCTTGCTGAGGAGCTTCTAAAACCCTACAACTCCGCAGCTTTACTCATCTTTGACCCCCACGGAGAGTACCACACTCTAAAAGAGATAGAGGGGCTGAAGGAGTTCTCCTCCGACAATTACAGAGCGAGGGTAAGAATTTACGATAAGGACGAGATAAAGATAAGGCTCTCCGAGCTTGAATACGAAGAGCTTGTAAATTTACTTCCCGATCTTACTGACAAGCAAGAGGCTTTGCTTAACAGAGTTTACAGAAACCTTGAAGGCAGCTACTTCACATCCTCAGAGCTTATAGAAAAGATATACGAGGCTGCTGGAGAGGGAGATAAACTTACGGCAAAAGCCCTCGAATGGAGAATAATGAGGTACATAAAGAATTTCGAAATTATTGATGACAACAGACACATAGAACTTAAAGAGCTTTTAAAACCCGGTCAGGCAAGCGTTCTTCAGCTTACGGAGCTTGGAGACAGAGAACAGGAAACCCTTGTCAGCGTTCTTCTGAAGAGGATTCTGAACGCGAGAATTAACGCCGAAAAAGGTTTAAAAGGAGAAAAGCTCGAATATCCGGTTTTCATCATAATTGAAGAGGCTCATCGCTTCGCTTCTAAAGAAGCAAGGAGTTACAGAGTTCTAAGAACGATACTGAGTGAGGGAAGAAAATTCGGTGTTGGCGTTTGTTTGATAAGCCAAAGGCCGGCAAAAATAGACTCGGACATTTTAAGCCAGTGCATGACGCAAATAGTCATGAGAATAATCAATCCGGCGGATCAGGAGTACATAAGAAAGAGTGTTGAAAGCATAGGGAAAGATATGATAGAGGAGCTTCCCGGATTAACGAAAGGACAGGCGTTGGTGAGCGGAGTTGCTTTAAATGCTCCGGTTTTAATAAGAGTCAGGGAGAGGCTGACTTCCCACGGAGGAGTGAGTAAAGACGCTCCAAAAGAGTGGATAGATTGGATGAGAAACTACAGAGAGGAGAGGGGAATTAAAAAGGTGGAGAGGGTTAAACTTTTCTGGGATGAGACTTGACGAATTTTTGAAAAAATCCGGCTACTTCAAATCGAGGAATCAAGCCAAGGAGGCAATAAAAAGAGGGTTTGTAAGAGTTGACGGAAAGGTTATTACAAAACCAGCTTTCCAAGTTAAGGGAACGGAAAAAATTGAAGTGATCGAAGGAGGAAAGCCAAGAGGATATTACAAGCTGAAGGAGCTTGACGAGAAGTACGGAATTATAAAAGAAGGAGACGTTGTTTTAGATCTCGGAAGCAGTGCCGGAGGTTTTTTACTCTACGCAAGCGAAAAAGCTAAGCTCGTCTACGGAATAGAGTACAGCGAAGAGTTTGAAGATGCGCTGAGAGAGATCGAAAAAGATAGGAAGAACGTCAAGGTTTTCATAGACGATGCTTTCAAATTTGATACGTCAAAAATCGAAGAAGTTGATGTAATCCTCTGCGATCTCACTCTTGAGCCGGAAGATGCTTTAAAAGCATTGATGAGATTCGTAGGGAAACTTAAGGAGAATGGAAGAATTTTGTTTGTTTCGAAGGAAAGCCTGCCAAATTTTCCAGAGATGTTCAAAATCGAAGCTGTTGAAAAGGCTAAAGACAGAAAAGAGTACTATATCGTATTGAGAAGGGCAAGTGGTGAATAAGTTGGTAAAAATTTTGGTCGAAAAGTTTACAAATAAATTTACCTAATATTGAGTTAAGGTGGGTAGGATGAGTGAAATAACAGTACTAACGAGAGCTACATCAAAAAGTAGATCACTAAGAACAACTGTACCGATAGGTATAGTCAGACAATTCAATCTCTCGGAAGGAGATAAATTGGAATGGGAAATCAGAGCAGAAAACGGAGAACTTATAATAGTTGTAAAACCATTAAAGGTGTGAAGACTATGAGTAAAAAAACCCGAACAAGCAGTTTTGGTGTTCCGGGAAGGGTAAGCCACGACTCAACTCCTTTCTACTCCAGAAAATTGTACAAGAGCAACAACCTACCAAAACCAACACAAGAAGATCTTATCGAAAACCCCCTTCCAGCAGAGTTCTTAGATGAAATAATTCTTGGAGATGCTCGTGATGTTCTAAAAGAGTTCCCTAAAAATTGTATTCATCTAATGGTCACGTCTCCACCATACAACGTGGGAAAGGAGTACGATGAAGATTTAACATTGGGAGAATACCTTGATTTTATTGAGGAGGTTATGAGAGAGGTTTACAGGGTGCTCGTCTGGGGAGGTCGTGTTTGTTTTAACGTGGCTAATCTGGGTAGAAAACCGTACATCCCTCTCCATGCCTATCTGATAGAAAGATTCGAAAAAATTGGGTTTCTCTTCAGAGGAGAAATCATATGGGATAAAGGAGATGCCGTTAGCGGAGCGTCGACAGCTTGGGGAACGTGGCAATCGGCTGCAAACCCCGTGTTAAGAGACCAGCACGAATATATTATTGTCCTATCAAAGGGTAGCTTCAAAAGAGAAAAGAGAAACAAAGAAGACACGATCACAAGAGAGGAGTTTTTAGAGTTTACCAAGAGTGTTTGGAGATTTCCTCCGGAATCGGCAAAAAAAGTTGGTCATCCAGCACCTTTCCCGGAAGAATTGCCCTACAGATGCATACAGCTTTTCACGTTTAAAGGAGATGTCGTTTTAGATCCTTTCGTAGGCTCTGGCACAACATGCGTTGCTGCATTAAAGACTGGAAGGCATTTTGTAGGTATAGATATCGAAGAAAAATACGTTGAGTTGGCTAAGCAGAGAATAAAGGAGATAAAATCTACAAAGAAACTTACAGAATACTTTACATAATCTAATCTTCCAAAGCCAATCGCTTTAATGCGTTATACCAGATTTTCCAGTATTTTTCTCTAATAGCATCTGTGTCAACACGCCGATAGTTGGTTGTTACGAAATTACCTTTTTCTTTAGCTTTTTTAATTAAATTTCTAACAGCGTTAGTATTGAGTCCAAATCCTCTTGGATTGGTTCCACTTTTTGGTATCCACCACATATCATCTTTCATTTCTCTTCTCAGTTCTTCTATATCGCTGATTTCAAAAACATAAATAGAAATTTCTCTATTTTCTCTATTTCCGGTAACATAAAGTATCGGATATTTAAAATTAAATTTTCTTGCTCTTTCTATTGAAGGAAAACCGTTCCATGCTACCTTTATAGTAGTAATTTTCCCAGTAGTTTTTAGACTGTATTTTCTCTCTTCACCTTCAATCATTATAGAAAAATCCCATTCTCTCTCCATTGGTGGTGCTTCGATAACTCTGAGACCAAATTCTTCCTCTAACATTACTCGTATGATGTGCTCCCTTCTTTTCCCGATATCTGGCGTGCTACCTTCAATGTATAGTATCTCCCACAATCTCCCAAGTAAACTAAGAACCGCTAGGTTACTTTTAAAAAGTTGGATTAAGGGATCCGTTCTGTATTTTGCCATATATTACCACCTAAAACTTAGAGACTACCTTAAGATCTTTCAAAAAGGGATACTCTTCTCTGACTTTTCTAACTTCTTCGAGATTAATTTCACCTATTATGATTTCTTGCAGATTTCCGGCTTCATTTACAACGTTTCCCATGGGATCAACTATCATCGAATTTCCTCCGTAAAAGCCGTCTGGAGAAACGCAATTCGCACCTAAGACGTAAAGTTGATTCTCTATTGCCCTCGCTTTCAATAAAGTCCTCCAGTGTTCGATTCTTTCAGCAGGGAATTCGGCTGGAACGGCAATTATCTCAGCTCCCATTTTCATTAGTTTTCTTGCCAGCTCCGGAAACCTGATTTCGTAGCAGATGAGGATTCCTATTTTTCCGAAATCCGTTTCAAAAACCTTCAACTCTCTTCCGGCTGAGAGGTACTTTCTCTCTTCATTTAGTGGGAAAAGCAAAATTTTGCTGTACTTGCCTACAACCTCCCCTCTATAAATTAAAGCAACAGAATTGAAGAGTTTTCCTTCGCTCTTCTCTATAACTCCGGCAATTATAAGAATATCCTTTCTTTCTGAAAGCTTTAGAATCATGTCAAGCTCCTCTTCCAAACTTTTAGCTTTGGCGAAATTCTCCGGGAATAATCCGGTGTTAGAAGCTTCAGGTAGAACAACAATTTTCGCCTCGTGCTGAATAGCTCTCTTCACCAAGCTCAAAGCCTTCATCTTGTTAACGTCTGCATCCTCAACAATCCTCTGCTGCCCGATAGCTACAATCATTCAATCACCGATGTACTCCACAACCTCCCCTTCCTTCGTCAGCTCAAGCCTATCTCCTCTCCTTACTATGCAAAATCCCCACTCAAGAATTTTTAGATGGTATTCAAAGTCTTCTTTGCTAATTCCAAGCTCCTTCAAAATTTCCTCGTAGCTCTTCCCTTCTTTTATCAGCTTTAGTATTTTTCTCCTCAGCTTATTGTTCACCGCTATGTGGTACCTCTTGTGGTATTCCCTGCTCTTCTCGACGCTTCCGCTAAATTCGCTCCAGCTCTCCTTCATAGCTTTATCAGCTTTTCGACAACCATTTCAGCTGCTGTATGTGGATCTAATTCCCCTCTAACGACCTTCTGAATTATCTCCCTGTAGTTTACAACATCGTTCTTCGAAAGCAGCATCTTTATTTCGTCCATTATCAGATCGAAAACTTCTCTGCTCAGCCTTCTTATTCTCCTTTCCTCAAGCTTTCCGCTCCTCTTCAGATAATCGAAATGCTGCTCTATTGCATCAGCTAATTCTCTAATTCCCTCTCCTCTGTCTGCGACAGTAGTCAAAACAGGCGGAACCCAGTCTTTCGATCTTTTCATCCTCTCGAATATTTCTCCACTTTCAACAGCCGCCTCATCAGCGTGAGTAGTTTTCGACAAAATTTCTATAGCCTCCTGATCCATCATGATCATCGATTTAAGCCACTTTACGGTTTTCTCAGCCCCTCCCAAATCGGCTTTGTTCACAACGTAGATATCTCCGATTTCAAGGATTCCAGCCTTGTTTATCTGAATATCGTCCCCCATCTCGGGCATTAAAATGACTATGCTTGTATCTGCGACTTCAATTATATCGACTTCGCTTTGTCCAGCTCCGACGGTTTCGACAAAAATTACATCGAAGCCGAAGGCATCCATCAATCTAACAACATCTCCGGTTTTAGCAGCGATTCCACCAGCTCTACCCCTCGAACTCATGCTTCTGAAGAAGACCCCCTCGTCGAGCCACAACGGATTGTTAACGTCTAAGCCGTCAAGTCTCAGCCTGTCTCCGAGTAAAGCTCCTCCGGTGAAAGGCGAGCCCGGATCGACGGCAACTATACCAACAGTCTTTCCCCTCTTTCTGAACTCCTGAGTCAGCTTGCTAACGGTTGTTGATTTACCAACTCCGGGAAAGCCAGTAATCCCGACAACATGAGCCTTGCCTGTACGATAGTATATTCTTTTCAGTATCTCCTTTCCCTCCGGATACTCGTTCTCCACGTAGGTTATCGCTCTCGCCAATGCACGTCTGTTCTTGTTCAAAATCCCATCGACAATCTCGTCAACGTTCATTTTTTAGCCACCGCTTTCCTTTTCTCCGCAACAGCTTTCTTTATAAAATCGATTATCTCTTGAATCGGCGTTCCGGGAATGAAAATTCCATCAACTCCAGCCTTTTTCAGCTCTTCAAAATCGTCCTCAGGAATTATCCCTCCAACAAGTATTACCATCTCCTCCGGATTTCCGCCGAACTCCCTTATGTACTTTATGACCTTTGGCACCAATTCCTTGTGAGCACCGCTGTGAATCGAAATGCCGACGACATCCACATCCTCTTGGACCGCTGCCATAGCGACTTCCTGGGGGGTTCTGTGCAAGCCCGTGTAAACCACTTCGAAGCCAGCATCCCTCAAAAACCTTGCAACAACCTTAGCTCCTCTGTCATGCCCGTCCAATCCGACCTTAGCGACGAGAACCTTTATCGGCCTCTCCATAGCACCACCTCAAAAAAATTTAGATTATTATCGGCTTTCTGTAGGTTCCGTAAACTTCTTTGAGAACTCCCATTATTTCTCCAACGGTAGCGTAGTTCTTCACAGCCTCAAGAATCGGAGGCATAACGTTTTCATCGTTCTCAGCAGCGTTTCTCAACCACTCTAAGGCTTCCTTTACCGCATCGTTGTCTCTTTCAGCCTTGACCTTCTTTAACCTCTCTATCTGCTTTCTCTGGACTTCAGGATCGACTTTAAGGATCGGGATTTTGAGCTTCTCCTTTATCGTGAACTTGTTCACTCCGACGATTATTCTTCTTCCCTCCTCAACTTCCCTCTGATACTTGGCAGCAGCATTGCTTATCTCCTTAACGAAGAATCCGTTTTCAATTCCCTTCAGAACACCCTGCAAAACGCTTCCCTCTCCCATCTTCCTTATCTGCTCTATGTACTTCCAAGCGAGTTTCTCCATCTTATCTGTGAGCCACTCGACGTAGTAGCTTCCGGCAAGAGGATCAATCGTGTCGGGAATTCCGCTTTCGTAAGCAATTATCTGCTGAGTTCTTAAAGCAACTCTCACCGCCTCCTCGCTCGGCAAAGCCCATGCCTCGTCGAAGCTGTTTGTATGTAGACTCTGGCAGCCTCCTAAAACTGCCGCCATAGCTTGGATCGTTACTCTGACTATGTTATTTAGCGGCTGCTGAGCCGTTAAAGTGCAGCCTGCTGTTTGAACGTGGAACTTCATCCACCAAGACCTCGGATTCTTTGCTCCGAACTCCTCCCTCATTATCTTAGCCCACATTCTTCTCGCAGCTCTGAACTTTGCAATTTCCTCGAAGAAGTTGTTGTGAGCGTTGAAGAAGAAGCTCAGCTGAGGAGCTAATCTGTCAACGTCAATTCCCCTTTCCATCGCTGCCTCAACGTAAGCCATTCCGTCTGCTATCGTGAAAGCCAATTCTTGCACTGCCGTAGATCCAGCCTCTCTTATGTGGTATCCGGAAATGCTTATCAGGTTGAACTTCGGAACGTTCTCAACTCCCCACTCGAATATGTCCACGATTATCTTCACTGAAGGCTCCGGAGGAAGAACTATCGTGTTCTGGGCGTGGAACTCCTTAAGCATATCGTTCTGAATCGTCCCTCTCAATTGTTCTCTCGGAACTCCTTGCATGTCGCCTATAGCCGTGTACATAGCCAAGATTATCGCAGCCGGCGGGTTTATCGTGAAGGATGTGGAGATCTTATCCAGCGGAATTCCGTCGAAAAGGATCTCGAAGTCTTTAAGCGTGTCTACAGCAACCCCAACCTTACCAACCTCCCCATCAGCAAGCGGGTCGTCGCTGTCTAACCCCATCAAAGTCGGGAAGTCGAAAGCTGTGCTCAATCCAGTTTGCCCTTCTTTTAAAAGCATCTTCCACCTTCTGTTCGTGTCTTCAGCAGTGCCGAATCCAGAGAACTGCCTCATCGTCCAGAGCCTTCCTCGATACATTGTAGGATAAACTCCTCTTGTGAACGGATACTCTCCCGGATAACCTATGTCCCTTACGAAGTCAATGTGAGCTATATCTTCAGGATCGTAAACCCTCTTAACTTCAATTCCAGAAAGCGTCTCAAAAGGATAATCTCTCTCCCCAGCTTTCTCCAAAAACGGCTGTAAGCAGCTTTTTTCCCACTCCTCCCTCTTCTTTCTAACTCTTTCAATTTCCTTCTTCTTCAATTCATCTTCCATCAGCTTCACCCCGTTTAACTTTTTAAACTCTACAGCTTACCCAATAAACCTTTCGCAATTGTGTTAAGCTGAATCTCCTTCGTTCCCTCGTAGATCTCCGTAATCTTGGCGTCTCTGTAAAATCTCTCAACGTCGTATTCAGATATGTAGCCGTATCCACCGTGCATCTGAATGGCTTCGTCGCAAATCCTAACGGCAAGCTTTCCAGCGTAGTACTTAGCCATGCTCGTTAAAGCCGGATCGATTTCTCCTCTATCGTACTTCCAAGCGGCTTTGTAAACCAAAAGCCTGCAAGCTTCGAGTTGAGCGGCCATGTCAGCTATTCTATGCTGCAAAGCCTGAAAAGCTCCTATAGGTTGACCAAACTGTTTTCTCTGCTTTACGTAGCTGATCGTTTTGTCCAAAGCACCCTGAGCTATTCCCAAAGCCTGTGCGGCTATTTCAATTCTGCTCCCGTCGAAGAATTCGAGAACCTGATAAAATCCACGATTTAGCTGACCGATGATATCTTCCTCGCTAACCCTAACATCTTTAAAACTAACTTCGGCTGTAGGAGAACTCCTAATTCCGAATTTCCCTGTTATCTTATTTATCTTCAAACCTTCAGCATTCTTTCTGACAAGAAACGTCGTAAATCCACGATACCTCGGCTGGGCGTTCGGATCTGTTACAGCCAAAACAACGAAGTAGTCAGCTATGGGAGCGTTGGTTATGAATGTCTTCGTACCGTTTATTACCCATTCATCTCCATCTTTTTCCGCTTTAGTTCTTATAGCAGTTAGATCGCTTCCAGCCTCCGGCTCAGTGTAGCAGCCGGCTGTTATAGCTTTTCCACTCGCCACCTTCGGAAGAACTTCTTCTTTCTGTTCCTCGCTTCCGAACTTCATTATCACTTCCGAGGAGAAGTCCGAAAGGATTATCGCACTTCCAATGGTGCTGTCAGCCCTGCAGAATTCTTCAGCTATAAGGGTGTTTTCCAAGTACCCCATTCCGGCTCCGCCGTATTCTTCCGGGAAGTGCACGCCTATAAAACCAAGCTCGCAAGCCTTTTTCCAGAGATCAAAAGGGAATTCTTCCTTTTCGTCGTACTCTCTTCCCCTTTCCGGAGTGAATTCCGCCTGAGCGAACTCTCTTGCTGCTCTTTGAATATCCTTTTGCTCTTGCGTGAGTTCGAAATCCATTTAAAACACCTCATAAATCCATGATTAGACGTGATTTAAATCGTTTTCTAATAGTTTTTCAATTTAAAATAATTGCAGAAGGAGAGTTTTAGCTTCGCTCGAAAAGATAATAATTCGATACGTAGTCCATAAAGAGCATTATATAAAGACCTCCAGAGCACGTTAAGGGTATTCAGTAAAAAATACTGGAAGCGAACACGTTGGTGATCAATTACGCTCACTCATTACGCGAAATATATCTCATCTCCCTGCGCGCTGTTGCTTCCCTCGATTTTACAGAGTAATAAATAACCTCGCAAATCTTCGAATTTTTTTGAACGCCATGTGCACGTAATCTAATTTTAGTTTCTTAAAATTGAATCTCAAACAGCTCGTTAGGCATTCTATTCTTAACGATGCAGCACCACAAAACCGCAATAAATGAAATTATAAATAGAGTTTCTTCGAAAGTTAGCACATGGAAAGCTTCGACGAAATTGAAAAGGCTGCGAAGATCATTGCAAAAGCGAAGCATGGTGTTGTCTTCACCGGAGCCGGAGTTTCGGCTGAAAGCGGAATTCCAACTTTCAGAGGAAATGACGGTTTGTGGAGAAGATGGGATCCGGACGAGGTTGCTTCGATTTACGGATTCAGAAGAAACCCGAGGAAGTTCTGGGAATTTTCGAGGGAGCTGATAGTCAAGGTTAAAGCTCAGCCAAATCCAGCTCATTATGCGATAGCCGAACTGGAAAAGATGGGGCTCGTTAAAGCTGTCATAACCCAAAATATCGACATGCTCCATCAAAGAGCCGGAAGTAAAAGAGTTCTCGAATTGCACGGCTCAATGCAGTACGTAGACTGCTTAGACTGCGGAAAAACCTACAAGTGGGAAGAGATAGAGAAATTTCTGGAGAGAGGAGAGATAGACAAAATCAGATGTGAGTGCGGCTCAATCTACTTGAAACCAAGAGTCGTCTTCTTCGGAGAGCCGTTACCTTCGAACGTTTTAAGCGAGGCGATGGAGGAAAGCAGGAAGGCTGACGTGTTCATAGTCGTCGGATCTTCGCTTGTGGTATATCCGGCAGCGTATTTACCTGTAATAGCTAAGGAGCACGGGGCTAAGCTGATAATAGTAAATCTGGAGCCTACTATAAAAGACCATATTTTCGATGTTGTGATAAGAGGAAAAGCCGGAGAGATAATGCCGGAAATCGTAAAGAGAGTTAAAACTCTAATTTAATCCTTTTCAACTCTCTTAAGCTGAAGAATCAGGAAGGTTAGCAGCGTCGTTATTGCAGCAATCCCATACTCACCCATCCCCACGCTCATGCCTATCGCCGCGGTAACCCACAAACTTGCTGCTGTCGTTATTCCGACAATCTTAGTTGTTTCTCTCCTTTCAGCAATTATCGTACCTGCTCCGATGAATCCTATTCCGGAGACGACGCCACTTGCTATTCTTGCCGGGTCTCCAAAGAATTTCGTTGAGATTATCATGAATAAGCAAGAGCCAAGAGCTACGAGCATGTGCGTTCTCAGTCCCGCCGGTTTGTGAACCTTCATCCTCTCGTAGCCGACGATTCCTCCGAAAATCGTGGCTAAAATCAAAGCTTGAATTTCCTCCATGGATGATATTTTTACAAAAAACATAAAAAGATTGGCTTCACATTCTGGAGTGAAGCACTCTTAATTTAGCAACTTACGGTTTTTCAAAAAGAGCCCATACGAACTCCGCGATTGTCAGCTGAAACTTAACCTCGTTCAAAACTTCGATCGTTTATCGCTTCAATGCCATAACGACTGCGAAAATGAGTTCTCGGAGAGTTGTAATTGAGCTTCGATAATAGACCTACTTATTTTTCAATCCGAGAATTTTAGCTGCGTTGACTCCCAAAATCTTCTCTTTAACTCTCCTACCTATTGGAAGAGATCTTATAATTCTTATGTTCTCCTTTATGTTAGCTCCGGGAAAGTCGCTGCCGAAAATCACCTTGTCCTCCACTTCCTCTATCCTCGGAAAGTAATAGAGCAATCTCTTAGGAGGCAAGCCGGAAATTTCGAGATAAACGTTCTCGTGAATCCTCGCAAGCATGAAAGCCTTCTCGTACCACATTCCTCTCCCGGAGTGAGCTAAAATTATTTTTAAGTCCGGGAAGTCCGTTGCTACGTCATCCAAATAAATCGGATCCGCATATTTTTGCCTCACGTTTTTGAAGACGGATGTGCCGGTGTGAAACATTACCGGCATCTTCAATTCCGCTGCTTTCTCGTAGAATTTGTAGATCTCTCCGTCGTTGGGATAGAAAAACATGTAAGATGGCAGAAGCTTTAAACCCCTGCATCCAAGCTCGTAAGCTTTTTCCAAGTCTTCAACGGTAGAAGTCTTCGGATTTAGAGAAGCGAAGGGAATCAGCCTCTCTTCACCCTCGCAAAATTTAGCCACAAACTCATTCGTTACAACTCCAGTCACCGCCGGAGCGTCTTCGGCGAGAATGACAGCGTAATTCACTCCAGCATCATCCAAGATTTTAAGCAGATTTTCTTTGCTCATCTCGAAATCAAAACTGGGGTTCATTTTTTTGAGGTATTCCATAACCCAAGGGTGCCAAGGTTTTTCGTAAACGTGAACGTGGAAATCCACGATCATCAGCTTGGAGACTTTGAGAGGAGATAAAAATATTCCGTTAACGTTTTAATTCCTCAAGCTTTTCTGCCTCCATGAAAATTTCGATACTGGGAGGCACTGGAAACTTGGGAAAAGGACTCGCGATAAGGCTCAATCTCGCCGGCTTTGACGTTTTTGTTGGGTCGAGAAAAGAGGAGAAGGCTAAAAAGCTCGCTGAAGAGTACAACGAAGTTGCCGAAAAATTCGGGGGAGGGGGAATAATCGGGGTTGAAAACGAAAAAGCTGCTAAAATTTCTGATGTCTCGATAATTACTATTCCTTGGGAACATGCTTTCGAAACTGCTGAAAAGCTCAAAAATGCCTTATCTGAAAAAATAGTCGTCTCTCCCCTCGTCCCTATGCGGTTCGAAAACGGTTTTGCTCATTACGTTGAAATTGATGGAAGTTCGGCTGCAGAAAAACTTGCTTCGATTCTCTCCGAAAGTTTTGTCGTTTCTGCTTTCAACAACATTCCGGCTAAGAGATTTGCAAATTTGGAGGAAAAATTTAGCTGGGACGTTTTGGTTTGTTCAGATGATGCTAAAGCGAAAAAAGTTGTTATGGATGTCGTAAACAAAATAGAGGGTTTGCGGGCTTTAGACTTTGGAGAGCTGAAAAATTCGAGAATCGTTGAAAAGCTCACACCGATGCTGATAAATCTCGCAAAAATCAACAATTTAAAACCCCTTGGCTTGAGGTTCGATTAGTTTTTAAATGGGTCTGTGAATTTGAAAGACATGAGAAGTGATGTCGTAAAGAAGGGAGTTGACAGAATTGCTCACAGAGCTCTTCTAAGGGCTTTAGGTTTGACCGACGACGATTTCGAAAAGCCGTTCATCGGAATAGCAAACGCCTACAACACAATTGTGCCGGGACACATGAGCTTGGATAGGCTAACCCAGTTCGTAAAGCTTGGGATCGCTTCGGCAGGAGGAGTACCCTTCGAGTTTGGGGTGATAGGAATATGCGACGGAATTGCGATGGGGCATAAGGGGATGAGCTACTCCCTACCATCGAGAGAGATTATCGCCGATTCAATTGAGGCGATGGTTGAAGCTCATCAGTTCGATGGGCTTGTGGTTGTGGGAAGCTGCGATAAGATAGTTCCGGGAATGCTGATGGCTGTGATGAGGCTGAACATTCCTTCCATAGTTGTAACCTCTGGCCCCATGCTGCCTGAAAAGCTCAACGAAAAAAAGCTGTCGATAAAGCACGCTTTCGAAGCAGCTGGAATGTACAAAGCTGGAGAGCTGAGTGAGGAAAAGCTAAAGCTCTACGAAAACTATTGTGCCGCTTACTGCGGAAGCTGTCAGGGGCTTTATACAGCTAACACAATGCAGATATTAACCGAAACTCTCGGTTTGAGTTTGCCCTACACTTCCACCTCCCCTTGCGGCTCGTCAAGAAAGCTGAGATTAGCCAAGGAGGCAGGAAAGAGGGTCGTCGAATTGGTTAAGCAGGATGTAAAACCTTTGGATATAATCAACGAGAAGAGCTTTGAAAACGCCATAACGATGGACATGATGATCGGCGGCTCGACTAACACAGTTCTTCATCTCCCAGCTATAGCGAAAGAGGCAGGAATAAAAATCGAACTCGACAAATTCGATGAGATAAGCAGAAAAACCCCGCACTTAGTTGCTTTAGATCCGGCAAGTGATGAGATGGTTGTAGACTTGGACGAAAGTGGAGGGGTGCCGATGATAATAAAAAAGGCGAAGGAGTACTTCCACAACGAGATGACGGTAAGCGGAAAGAGACTATACGAAATCGCCGAAAAAGCTTTTGCGAGGGGAAGAGACATAATTGCCTCTCCGGAAAAACCTCTGAGCAAGGAGGGTGGAATAGCCATCCTTAAGGGTAATTTGGGAAAGGCGGTGATAAAAGCTGCGGCTGTTGAAGAAGAGATGAGAAAATTTGAAGGAGAAGCGAAAGTTTTCGATTCTGAGAAAGATGCTTTAGATGCAATACTCGGAGGAAAAATCGAGGAGGGAGATGTAGTGGTGATAAGGTACATGGGTCCGAAAGCTGCGGGAATGCCGGAAATGCTTTTACCAACAGCAGCTATTAGCGGAATGGGATTAGAGAGAGTCGCTTTGATAACTGACGGAAGGTTCAGCGGAGCAACGAGAGGACCAGCTGTTGGACACGTTACTCCGGAAGCTTTGGTCGGAGGAACGATCGCGTTGATAGAAGATGGAGATCCAATTGAGATAGACATTCCGGGCAGAAGGCTTAACGTGAAAATCGAAGAGGAGGAATTGAGAGAGAGGAGAGAGAAATGGAAGCCCAAGGAAATTAAGCATAGAGGTTTCTTGGCAAAGTACTCCAAGCTCGCAACTTCAGCTGAAGAGGGGGCAACGACCTCTCTGAATTAGCTCCAACTTCTCCTCACGTCCATTTTTATTCTTCTAACCATTTTCGAAAGTTCTATACCCATAGGACAGACGTAATCGCATTTTTTGCATGCTGTGCAGAGAAAAACGTCTTCTCCGGCTCTTTTGGTTATCAGGTAGCTTAAAACTCTTCCCATAGGACCTCCGTAAACTCCTCCCCAGTTCACACCGAAAAGCTGAAAGATCGGACATTCAAGCTGGCACCTTCCGCACTTCACGCAGAGGAGGATTTCTCTAAACCGCTCATCAGAAGTCCTTCCGTTGTCGAGAAATATTACGTGGAACTCCTGATCTTTATTGGGCTTGTTCACGTTTACGTAAGCTGGAGGAAAAACCCCAGCAAAAGCTGCCTGAACGAGGATCGATTTTAGGCAAAGCTCGTCTTCCGGTAAGATTTTTTCCAAACTAACTATAGCAACGTATTTTTTCGGTAGAGAAGAGACGAGCCTTATGTTTCCCTCGTTTTCCACGAGAAAAACGCTTGAGCTTTCAACCGAGAAGGCGTTACAGCCGGAAATTCCAACATCAGCTTCAAGAAACTTCTTCCTCATAAAAGATCTAACCGCATAAGTCAACTCCTCTGGAGAATTTCCTCTAATTCCGATTTTTCCGAGAACTCTCTTAGCGTCCTCTTCAGAAAAATGAATGGCGGGAGCTACGATGTGCATCGGCTTGTCCTCTGCAAGTTGAACTATCAATTCTCCCAAATCGGTCTCCCACACCTCGTTTCCGCTTTCTTCGAGAAAGAACCTCAAAGATAGTTCATCGCTCACCGACGACTTGGCTTTTACGACGAGCTTGTTCGTTCCGACAATTTCCCCGACTATTCTTTTAGCCTCCTCTTCTTTCCTCGCAAAATAAACGTAAGCGTTCTTTTCCTCAAGATTTTTCATCGCTTTGTCCATCCAGTAATCTAAATCGTTCAAGACTTTCTTCTTCGCCTCCCTAACCTCCTCAGCGAACCTCTTTACAAATGGAAAATTCCTCAAAATTTCGTCTACAGCTTTCGAAACATTCTTGCCGTGCTCCGAAATTCCACGAACGATTTTCATTTTCCGATGGTTGGGTGATATTTCATAAAAATTTGCCTTCGCAAATCTTAAATCATTAAAAATTATAGATAAGAGCGGTGATTCCCCATGGAGTTTCCTTGGTACAAGCACTATCCGAAACATGTTCCGAAAAGCCTTGAGTATCCGGAGAGAAACCTCTTCGAGAATCTAAAGATTTCAGCTAAAAAGTTCCCAGAAAATTACGCCGTTGTTTACAAGGACTTCCCTTACACTTACGAAAAGCTTCTTGAGCTTTCGAATAAATTCGCAAATTTTCTGCTTTCGTTCGGAATTAAAAAAGGAGACAGAGTGGCTTTGTACCTTCCGAATATTCCCCAATTCGTCATAGCTTACTACGGAGCGCTCGCCTCTGGAGGAGTCGTTGTGGCTTGTAACGCTTTGTACAAGGAGAAAGAAGTAGAGTACATTCTTTCCGACTCCAAAGCAAAGGTTGTAGTAACTCTCGACGATATGAAAGAAGTAGTTGAAAACGTTAGAGAAAGCACGGAAGTGGAAGAGATCATATCCACGAGTAGATCCGAGGCTCTCAATGGTTTTACTTCCGGAAGGTTTTCAGAGCTGCTCAAAGAGCACCCAGCAGAGGATCCGGGAGTAAAAATAAACCCAAAGGAGGACTTAGCCGTTTTGCAGTACACTGGAGGGACTACAGGCAAACCAAAGGGAGCAATGCTCACACACTATAACCTCCTTGTGATTCAAGT
>NZ_WANY01000249.1:0-3212 GCF_015521575.1 Ferroglobus sp. | reverse complement strand
CCTTAACGCTAACCTAAAACCATGAGCGAAATCATGGAAATGCTCGTCAGAAGAGGATTTCTCTGGCAGTCCTTCGAAATCTACGGAGGAATGGCGGGCTTCATCGATTACGGTCCTTTGGGAAATGCAGTAAGGAGGAAACTCGAAAACCTGTGGAGAAAATATTTCGTGATCAACGAAAGGAGCGTTGAAATAGATACGCCAACAATAGGTGTTGAAGAAGTTTTCATAGCTTCGGGGCATGCTGAGGGTTTTACAGACGTTGCGATTGAATGCGAGAGTTGTGGAAGGGTTTTTAGAGCTGATCACTACATAAAGGAGAAGCTGAATATTGAAGTGGATCCGACGATAGAGAGGGTTTGGGATGTTGTTGTTGAATTTAACTTGAAATGCGAGTGCGGTGGAAATTTCAAAAAACCGTTCCACTTCAACTTAATGTTCGAAACGAAAATCGGTCCTGGGAAAGGTAAAAAGGGTTATCTCCGCCCAGAAACAGCTCAGGGTATTTTCATAGCTTTTAAAAGACTCTCAAATTACTTTAGGGACAAGTTGCCTTTCGGCGTGGCTCAAATTGGAAGGGCTTACAGAAACGAGATAAGCCCGAGGCAGGGAGTTATAAGGCTTAGAGAGTTCAATCAGGCGGAATTGGAGTTTTTCTGCCATCCCGGGGAGAAAAAGCATCCGGAATTTTACAAGTACGCCAACGATGTTGTCACCCTCGTGGACAAATTCGATAAGGAGCATAAAGTTACTTTGAAGGAGGCTGTTGAGAAGGGAATAATAGCGCACGAGCTTTTAGCGTACTTTATAGGAAAAACGAGAAGATTTTTACTTGAAGCTGGAGTTAAGGATGAGAAGCTTCGTTTTAGACAGCACAAAGACGATGAAAGAGCCCATTATGCTGTGGATTGTTGGGACGCCGAAGCTTTAACCTCCTACGGCTGGGTTGAAATTGTAGGAATAGCGGACAGAAGCGACTACGATTTAAGCAGACACACGCAGTTCAGCGGCGAGGATTTGAGCGTTTTCGTTCCGTTTAAGGAGCCTATAAAGGTAAAAAGGAAAAAGGTCGTTCCGAATTTAGCTAAACTCGGACCAGTTTACAAAGACAAAGCTAAGAAAATTGCTGAGGAGCTTGAGAAGCTCGAAAATGCTGAAGACGAAGTCGAAGTCGTTGTGGACGGTGAAAAAATAAAGCTCTCCAGAGAGTTCTATGAGATAAGAGAGGTCGAAGAGGAAGTGCACGGAGAAAGGGTAATACCGCACGTTGTAGAACCGTCTTTCGGTTTGGACAGAATTACCTACGTTTTGCTCGAGCATGCATTCGATAAAGATGTCGTTGACGGAGAGGAGAGGAGGGTGCTTAGACTGAAGAGGTGGATCGCTCCAATAGATGTGGCTGTGCTACCTCTACTCTCAAGGGAGGAGTTCCAGAAAAAAGCTCTGGAAATCGTGGAGATGTTAAGAGAAAGTGGAATTTACACAGAATACGACGATTCGGGAAGTATAGGGAGAAGATACAGAAGGTTTGACGAGATAGGCGTTCCGTTCTGCGTTACCGTGGACCACCAAACATTCGAAGACAACACAGTGACCATAAGAGACAGAGACACGACGAAGCAAGTGAGAGTTAAGGTGGAAGAACTCGTAAGCATTCTGAAGGAATTGCTTAACAGCGAAAGGAGCATAGAGGAGTTTGGCGAAATTTTTAAAGCTTAAGAGTTTCTGAGCTTTTTCAACCTTTCACTCAACTCAACTATTTCGTTTAGAATCGAAATGATCTCCTCCATCTCCCTCAAACTGTCAGCTTTAACGAGCTTTTCCGAGAGTTTCTTCATAACTTCTGTCAGATTTTCCTCAACGTAATCGAAATTTACAGCAAATCTCGTTTTCGTAGGAGCCACTTTTTCTTCCTTTTTTTCGACAACCTCTTTTTCCTCTTTCTCTTCTTCTTTAATCTCTCCTACCTTTTTTACGTAATTTTCCACAATTTCGTACTCCACTTTACATCCGGGACAAAACGTTTTACCCTCGTGCCTGAACAAAGGCAATCCGCAATCTTGACAGTGAAACTGAAGCATTTTTGCTCCCTTGTAAAGAAGTTCGGCTGCTTCCGAAATTTTTTTATCCACCATGAGTTTATTAGCGAACAAAGTGTAAATTTCTTTTTCGGAGGTGATGACATGAACGAAGCTCTGAAGAATGCGTTGGACATTTTGAATAAGATAATCCACGACGATTCCGTTCCGAGAAACGTTAGGAGAGTTGCAAGCGAAATAAAGGAGGAGCTAAGTTCGGGAGAAAACATAGCGGTAAAAGCCGCTACAGCCATTTCAACTCTTGAGGAGCTTTCAGCAGATCCAAACCTACCGATGCACGTAAGAACTATGATATGGAACTTAACGAGCCAGCTTGAAAGGTTGGCTGTCGAGTAGCCTTTTTCTTTCTATCTGCTTTTTACTTCCAAAAACCTCTTGATTATCAAATTGCTTTTTGCAGCATTAATTCGAAGTTGAGAGCATATTGAGTCGATTAAGTTCAGACTTTTTTATCTTTCCTGTAAAATCCCGTGTTGTGTATATTCGAAATTTGTACTGAGTCTTCGGGCATTTCCATTGTCGTCATCTCTAAGTTAAAAGCAACTTTTCAGAGAGATTAGCGACTCTTACGGTTCTTCGCTTCGTCATGCAAGATTTCATCAGAACTAATTCGTTTTTTTCAATGTCTATAGCAGAGAAAACGTAAAACTTCTTTTTGTTAGCTTTAACAACAGTTTCGTCAATCGCTGCGAGATTTCTTTTCTTCTTCTCAGTCGAAATTGGTAGTTTTTCTTCAAACTTCTTTACCCATTTCCAGACAGTTGTGTGGGAAATAGGACGAAACTCAGAGAGATTTTTGCAGTCCTCCTTGCCGAAGAAGTTTGGATGTAAGTTGCTATGCCAAAAATCCTGATGACGTTCGGAAACCTTTCCCTCTCAAAGAGATTAAGCCCTTCCACTAATTCTTTCAGCTTCATCAAAGTTAGTTGAAAAATATTCTGGGAGAGTAAAGTTTACGGGTCTGTTAATTCCATACTGCGATCTTATATTTGTCCGTTAGTACCGCTGATAGTAGAGCTAATTAAAGCAAGCAAAAGTCAGATTCGTCTTTACTCTTAACGAAATTTCGAGCTTTGGTTGTGAAAACAGCTGTTAGAGATAAACGGGCAGAAT
>NZ_WANY01000248.1:0-6166 GCF_015521575.1 Ferroglobus sp. | reverse complement strand
ATCACGATGTGCCTCGACTCCTTTGTTGCAAGCTTTATGTAGTGGGCGTACAGGTAAAGCATCGCTGAAAACATCGCCCAAGCTATGAGGAACAACAACGGGCTTACTTCCTTTTCCGCCATGTTTGAAATGTTTGAGTAAACCCTTTTTAAGTTTTAGCTCCGTATCCGTTTTAGTTTCTTATCAGGTTGCTGAGGATCAACTTCATGTTTGCGGAAATGTCTCCTTCTGATTTTGAAAACCCGATTGTCTTCTGAATGAACCTAAAGAATTAGGTCCGATAGAGTTTAGTCTTTTTTCAGCCACACCATGTAGTAGCCGGGACGTATTTCGTACCTCCCGTCGAGGGTGTAACCTTTTTCAAGGAGATTTTTCATTTCCCTTTCCGAAGTCACCACGTTGTCGTAGGGGTAAAATTTGCTTGAGAAGGGGATGTTGTCCTTCCTTAAATACCACGGCAGTGGCCAGTAATCGTTGTTTGGCTCGTAAACTATAACGTTTGTGGCGTTGGCTATCCTTTCCGCAAGCTCAACAGCCGAAGGTTGCACTTGGATGTATATTAGATCGTGCTCCGTGTTGTTGTAGTCCACGTAAGTAATGTAAAATCCTACGGTAACGTTGGCTAAGAGTACCGCCGTCACGACGTATTTTCTCCACTCGGATAGAAGCTTGGTGGAGTATAGGGAGGAGAGGAAAGCCATTGGAGCTACAAGGTGGACCGTAAGCCAAGGAACTTTATGGCTCAAAACATGGTAAGCGAGTAAAGCCGTTATCGCCCAATAAAGGGCGAAAGCTTCGATAGTCGAAATCTCTTTTCTCTTAATCCTCGTCGCAGCTTGGAATAATGAAGCGAGGAATAATCCGAGGACGAAAAATTCGTACTTAATCAGAATTTTCGAGTAGTAGTAGAGAGGTTTCCAGTGATCCTTTTTTTCGTGCATTTCGACCCAGTGTTGTATTGAGTCGGTGAAAGCTTTTATCAATCCCGGAAAATTCGTGAAAGCTGTTGTGTAATAGAAGGAGACGATAAAAAAGAAAACAAAAATCGATAGGAAAATGGCTTTGAGATCAACATTTCTCCAGAAAACGAACTTTCTTTTGAGCAAAATGAAGGACAGAAGAGTTCCGAGGTAAATAAATCCGTTCTCCTTGGAGCATATCATCAAAGCTAAGAAGAAGGAAGATAACCCTGCAAAAACGATCCTTCCACTCTCGGAGTATCTAAAGTAAAAGTAAACTGCTGCTAAGAAAGAAGGAATGACTATCATATCGTTTCTAAAATATCTGGAATAGTACAAAATCGAGGGCGAGAAAATTAGAATTAATGCGAGGAGGATCCAGCCGTCCCCGATATACCTTCTGAAAAGATAAGCCACGTAAATTGAGAAAATTGAGAAAATCGCCACGAGGGCTCTCGCAACGACTTCTGAATCGCCAAAGAGCTTGAAGAGGAATCCGGTTGTGAGGTATATGAATGGTCCGTGAAAGGCTGGATCGTATTCGTAATATCCGCTTTTCATGAAAACGTAACTCAAGTAAGCGTGAACGCTTTCGTCGTGGTCCATGGGTCTGTCGGTGAGTGCGTAAAATCTCGTTATTGCAGCGATTATCAGCAGAGCTATCAGAACTTTTTTCATAAATCTGGGAAAGTTCGAAGTTAATAAATCTTTTCGAGAAGAATGTAGCTGCTCCTTCCGCAGTGGAGTTTCGTCACGTCCTCATGCTTTGCGTAGGCGTTAAAGATCATGATCAAGTCCCCTATGTCCACTTCGAAGTATATTTTCCTCCACTCGTCCCACAACACAACGTCTATCGAACTCTCCTTATCGCTCACCGTAATCTCAGCATTCTTACCCAAGTCTTCTCCCAGTCCGATTACGAAACCTTTAACGTTCACGTACCTTCCCGGAACGATTTTTTCTATCCTCTCGAAAACGTTCTCTTTTAAGACTTCGTAGTCAACTATTTTTTCTCCCTCAACTCTAACCCTAACGTAGCTACCTCTTTCCGCTTTAATCTCTCCCTTAAACTTCATGAGCTTCCCGGAAAAAATTTCAGAGTTCTCACCGCTCGATATTAAGTAGCCTTCGAACTCCCTCTTTTCTTTCCTCAAAATCTCCACGTCGTCACCGCTGTTCACCGAAAAAAATCCGTTTTTGTTTATCGCTATGAACTTAACGAAATCTCCTTCGCTTAAGTCTCCTGAGTAAACGAGTTCCTTCGCCTCATCCCAGAGGTAAACGAAGGCACTACCCTCATCATCTTTAACAAGGAGTCTGTAGAACTCCCGTCCATTTTTTGCCTCCCTTTTTTCTATCTTCACAACCCTTCCAACGAAAGCCACTTTTCCGGGAATCTTCTTAGCCTCCTCTATTTTGAACTCCACCTTACCTCCAAGGGAATACTTGGCGAGAAGCTCGGCAGTCTCTTCGTCAATAAGGTCTTCGAACCAGTCTTTAATTTCCTTCAACCTTTCCTCCATTCTCTCACGACCAGAACTTCCTTGTTCTTATGTAGTTCTTCTCCGCTTCGAGCAAACTCTTAAAGAACTCTCTATCATCGGGATAGAATCCAGATAAAATTTTAGTGGCTGTATCTACTCCGATTCCGTAGGTGCACAAAGCGTAGGCAGCCTTTTTTCCGTGCACTCTGTACAGTTCGGCAATTCTGAAAAGCTCTTTTTCACTGAACTCATCTGGACTTCTTCTCGCGCTGAACACAGCCAGCATTCTACTTTTGCATCTCGGACAGAAACTTTCGTTGAGATGCCTTAGCTTTTTCCTCATTTTCAGCTTGCAGTTCACGCAGTACAGCCAGACGTCTTCCTCTTCAAGTCTCTGAATGAAGTGGTCGAGAATAGCTTCTTCTCTCTTTCCAGAAACGATGTCAAAACTTCCCTGACTTACGCTACCTATCGGAGTGTTCTCACGATAAACGTGAATTTCAAAGTCCTTTATTCTCCTAACGAACTCGTAGGCTTTTTCGACATCGAGTCTTTCAGTGAACATTTCCCTCACAGCCTCTTCGAATATTGGTGTATCCATGAGCTTCTTTACGAGGTTCTGAACGTTTATTCTGCTTACTTCGACCTCTTTACTCAAATATCCCATTTTCTTGGCGACGTGAACGAACTTCCACTGGAAGAGCTTCGTTTCGGAAATGGCTCTAACGACGAGCTCTCTAAACTGTTCAAAGCTTAGCTGAGAAATCTCTTCGAGAATTCTCGCAACGTCTTCCCCCTTTGCTGGGTTGAATTTTATTCTGTAGGGGTCGAACTCTATCGACACGTTTCTTCCGGATCTCGCTGAGAGAAGGAGGGCTATAACCCTTCCGAGAACCTCGTTGACTCTGTGTCCCAAGCATACGTTCAGCGTGACTTCCCTTTCACCTTCGATTACTATTTCTCCCCCTCCCGGAACTGCGAATTTCTTTGCATGCTCCTTTATAAGCTCTTCAGCAAATTTAGCCCCCCCTTCGTTTACGAAATAATTTTCAACCAGGTACTCTCTTCCGTAAGCGAAAATAGCTTTTCTGAGCAATCCAACTTCTTCAGCCACTTCGTAGGGAACGGGGATCTCCTCTCCAACCCAGCTTGGAACAGCTCCTTCAGAGAGGGCGGGGGAGACCTTTATCTCCTCATCAACGCTTAAAACTCTCCAAACATCTCCTTTCATTGTAAAAAGCTCTCCGGAGAAAGTTTGAAGGAATTTTTCGTCAAGAACGCCGATAATTTTTCCCGTTACCACATCTCTCACCGGATAGCTCTTTTCGTCGGGAATCATGGAGATGTTCTCGAAAAAGTAGGCTCTTGTTTTTCTCGTTGGAATGAGCAACCCTTCTCTGTGGAAAATCAAGTTTATGGTGTCAAGGAACTCAACAACTTTCATGAAGTCTTCCCAGCTCAGATTCCTAAAGGGATATGCCCTTTTTATTATCGAGTAAACTGCTGACGCTTCGATTTTTCCTCTTTCGAGCAGAATTCCAGCAATCTGATTGGCTAAAACGTCCAAACTATTTTCGTGAATTCTGCTCTCTTCGAGCTCCCCCCTCAAAGCTTTTTTGACTATAACGGCAGATTCAAGCAAATCATCGAAGGAGCTGGTGATAATGTAGCACACACTTACTCTATCGATTCTGTGACCGCTTCTCCCAGCTCTCTGAATTAGTCGCACAACTTCCCTCGGACTGTTGTATTGGACAACAACGTTAACATGTCCTATGTCTATTCCGAGCTCCATCGATGACGTGCAAACGAGGGCTTTGATTTCTCTGTTGAGAAACTTTCTCTCGTTCTCGATTCTAACCTCCTTGGACAGCGATCCGTGATGGACTTCCGACGGAATAAGCTTTTTGAGCTTGGAAGCTAAGAACTCAGCCGTTTGCCTCGTGTTAACGAAAATTAGGGCTGATCCGTACTCTTCGACGATCTCCTTTATTTTTCTCAGCTCTGCCGCAAAACTTTCTTCGACCATCAAATTTTTCGCAAGCTCCAAGTCCTCCTCTTTTACCTCGGGCTTGATGACCTTGAAAACGTATCTCTTCTCAAGGGGTGAGAGAATAAGTTCTTTACATTTGAAAAACTTCAACACCTTATCGACGTCGACGGTGGCTGATAAGGCGATGAGCTGGAATTTCGTGTATTCTCTTAACCTCTCCAAAGCAACGGCAAGCTGAACCCCTCGCTCGCTTTCAACGAGTTCGTGGACTTCATCTACAACAACGAACTTTACGTTCTTCAGACCCTTTTTGAGCTTCTTTCCCAGAAAGAGAATCTGAAAAGTCTCTGGAGTGGTTATTAGGATTTGAGGAGGGTCTTCGGATTGCTTTTTTCTTTCCCTTTCAGTTGTGTCGCTGTGCCTTACGGCTACGCTCAAACCTATTTCGTCGCAAATTATGCTTATTCTCCTTAGCAAGTCTCTATTTAGAGCTCTAAGAGGGGTTACGTAAATTAAAGCGATTCCCTCCAAGTTTTTTTCTTTTATCGTTTCAAGTACAGGGATTAATGCAGCTTCAGTTTTACCGCTCCCGGTGGGAGCTACTATCAAAACGTCCGAACCCTTTTTAATTAAACCGTAAGCTTCCTTTTGAAGCTGATTGAGTTCCTCTATACCGACTTTTTTTAGAGCCTCAGCTATCACAGCAATGAAAGTTTGCAAATCTTAACATTAACTTTTTCCTCACTTTATCCAGACCCTCTTTCCTTCTTCGATGTAGATGATCCTTGAACCGTTCTTACTCAGAATGTCCCCGATTCTCTCAAAGTGTTTCGCGGCGATAATTGTGTCTATCGCCTCCTTTACTTTCTTCTCCATGTTTTCTTCAAGTATCTTCTTGTTGATCTTGTCGAGAATGTCGTCCTTTTCCACTAACTTATCCTTTAAGCTTTCTGTCTTCCCTTCGGAAAGGGCTTCGTAGACTATGTCGAACATCTCCAAAACGATTTCCTGCATTTCCTTCAGTCTTTCAGCATCTTTATTCTCCAGCTTTGCGATTTTTTCAGCAAGATCGCTTATCCTCTCGTAGTTGGCTGAAAGTCTCATCACGCTGGCTAAAAACCTTAAATCCCTCGCTACCGGCTGGTACAATGCTACAGCCACAAGGCAGTTATCGTCTATGTCCGTGTTCATAACATCAGCTCTCCTCTCTATGCTCGAAACCTTTGCCAAGCTTCTGCTGTCGAGACACAGCTCAACAGCTTCTCTCGATATCTTGTGCATCTCTATGAGTTCTTCCTTTATTTTATTGAGTCTTTCTTCAAGAACCTTCATACTCGATCTCCTCCAGAAGTTGCTTAATTTTAACCTCTAAGAATTTCAAAACTCTTTCGTAGGCTTCTAAACTCTTGCCTTTCGGATCTTCTATATCCCATCTTATGATCTTTTTTCCCGGAATATCGACGCAAAACTCATCACAAACGGCTACGATCAAATCGAAATCCCTTAAGCTTACATCATCGAGAGATTTTGGTGAACGCTCCTTGACTCTATATCCGTACTTTTCCAAAACCTTGACGGCGTTTTTATCTATCTTTTCTCCTCTCTTAATTCCAGCACTCTCAGCTCTATGCTTTTCGCTCAGAGAATTGAATACGGCTTCAGCCATAACGCTTCTGCAGGTGTTTTCTCGACAAACGAACAGAACTTTCATCCTATTCTTCCCGTTAAGT
>NZ_WANY01000247.1:0-9945 GCF_015521575.1 Ferroglobus sp. | reverse complement strand
TCTACGATCTCCGCATGATACTTATCTGCTTCACTCACGTAGCTGTTCATCTCTTCGGTAAGTTTTCTAACTTCTTCTTTCAGCTCTCTAATTTTTGAAATGAGCTTTCTGAACTCTTCGTGTCTTTCTAACTGCTGTTTTCTCTCTTCAAGCTCTTTCTTCAATCTGGCAATCCTTTCAACCAAAGCTCTTTCTCTCTCTATCGTTAAAACAGCCGTCTGCTGCCTGAATTCCAACCTTCTAATCTCCTTCTCTATTTCTCCCAGCGGTCTTCCGCCTCTGTCTATACTTCTCCTTACTCTGTCGAGCTCTTTGTAAAGCCTGTCTATTTCGTTGTACAACTCCTTCCTTTTCGCCCGTATTTCCCTTGCCTTGCTGTTGAACTCGTCCCTCTTCTGCTTTAATTCTCTGACTTTCGATAAAAGTTCCCTAACCTGCGAATTTAGCTCATCTCTTTTCTGAGCATACTCCTTGGACAACTTGTTTAGCTCGTCCCTTTTTGCAATATAGTTTTGGAGTTCCTTTTCGAGTTGCTCTTTTCTTTCCTCAAGTTTCTCCAGCATCATAGTCTCACAACAGTTTGGTTTTTATTCGGGGAGCAATCGGGAAAACTGATTCTGGAAATTTAAATCTTGTGATGGTGAGATAGATTATAAATCTTTCGCGTAAAAAAATCAAAATTTATCATGGAACTATAACGACACTCTCACCTTCTTTCCTCTCCTTCTTTGCCTCCTCTCTCTTTCTCTCCTCTTTTTTCTCCTCCTTTTCATACTTTATGCTTGGATGGCAGGTTTTGCACTTATCCTCGCTGACTATCGGTTTGTGCACGATATCTGGGTGACACTGTAAGCAATCAAGCTTGAGCTTGTTAACGTGTATGCCATGCATGGTTAAATCTGGCAGTGTGGCGTTTATTTCTCTAACGTGGCATTTTTTGCACTTGGTTTCCATTTTTCCTATGAGCACGTACGTCTTTTCGTGGCAGAATATGCACTTTATCCCCCTCTCCACGTGAACCGAATGTTTGAAAGTTCTGTTTCCTACAACGAATTCTATATCGTGGTAGTTGTGGCATGAGGGACAGCCACTGATGGGAACTCCTTCAGGAGTTTCGTAGAAATGGCAGACGAAGCATGTGGAGTTTTTCACGGCAATATGGCTGCCAATAACTATCTCTCTATGGCAGCTCACGCATTCCAATTTTAGAAAACCCCTTTTGTAGCCGTTTAAGTGGTTGACGTGGCTGAAGTTTATCTCTCCGTACTGTATGTACTTTATCTTCTCGATATCGTCGTGACAACTTAAGCAATTTTCGCTGGAAATGTTTGCTGGTAAATTAACGTAAGGAGGCACCTTTGGCTGGAGAACGGACAGAGAATGATATGTTCCTCGCAAAAAGTTTAGAACTCCCCTGCCGTAGTGGCACTCGTAGCACTTTATTCCCTTGTGCGTAGATTCGTTCCAGCTTTCGAAGTACTTCTCCATTTCGTGACAGGAAGTGCAAATCTTGGGATCGCTTGCGTACTCAACGCCTATCAAAACGGCGTTGAATATTATTGCGAAAGTTAAAATAAAAATTGAAATCCAGAACTCTGGAGGACGTTTTTTAACCTCTACGAGCTTTCCTTTCTTCCACTTAAACTGCTTTCCACATACTTCGCATACAAGCTTTTCCGATTCGTTTTCATAACCGCAAAACGGACACTTCCACTTCATGCCTCGCTCACTGAAGTCGTTGGTCTCGAAATTTCAGTTTCTTTAACTTCTTTTTCGTAGGGTGGTAAGAAGTAGTTTACGATTGCCATTATTACGAAAGGTGCCGCTATGACAAAGAGTGCAGCAAGTATCCCCTCTTTTCCGAAGAGTGGCGGAGTGTAGGAGACGTAGCCTCTCAAACTGTAATCTACAAGCTGGGCTCCGATTACCATGTTCCATCTCAGTGCGAAAACTGCTATTAGCACGGATATGCTTGCTATAACGACCATTATTTGTTTAAGCGCTCCGCTAACCATCCTTGAGTATCTGAGGAAGAGCAAAGCTTCAAGAGATCCAATAACGGCTATAGCCATCGGAACGGCAAGCTCAGTAGATGTAATTCTTATTACTGCCCAAGCTATGTCCTCTTTGTAGGCGTAGAGGATCGTGTTTATCATTTCCAAGGCGAATGCTGCGAGGAGGAAGAAGAAGACGTAGTTGGATATTATGTCGATGATTTTCTCATCTACCCTCTTTCCGTAGTAGCTGGAGAACAGAAGGTAGAGTATGAGAACCATAGCTCCTCCGGCAGCCAATCCTCCGAAGACGAAACTAACAGGCAAAATCGTTGTGTTCCACCATGGATTTGACTTAACGACTCCGAAGAGGAACGAAACGTAGCTGAGACACCATGCGGCTATAAGCTCGACGAACGTAAGAACTTTTATTACCTTGTGGTCTATTTCTATCGCTTTCTTGCTTATATCGTAAACCCCGAGGGTAAGTATTTTGTAAATCAGCCTCTTTATTGGATTTCTCTCGGTCTGAGACCACCAGATGAAATCGACCCTATAGACGAACCACAGCTCCCCGAGTATGGCGAAAAGCTCTGTCAGGTAAACTATACCGAAAACTGCCATCACCGAGGAGAAATTGGGAGTTACGTAGATTTCAAAAGCCCTCTGAGGCTGTCCGAGGTCTAACAGCAGGGGGAGTAAAGCGGAAAGCACGAAGGGAAAAGTTCCTACGAGAATCATTTTCTCCAAAGGTTTCAGCTCTTTCCTCCAGAACTCGCTTATAGCGTAAATAGTAACCATTCCTGTGATTATGCTGACGAAGTACGGATATATTACGATGAGTATTCCCCAGAAGACTTCGTGATTCGGATAAACATAGCCGAAAGCTTCGCTCATTTACCACACCTCCCAACCGATTTTCTGATAGAACACCTTTGGTCTCGTGTTCAGCTCGGGTTTCAGGATTTTTATCGTCGGATCTCTCAGTCTCTCCTCTATTTCCTTATCGTCGATCTTTCCGAAAATTCTCGCACCAGTTGGGCAAACGTGGACGCATGCTGGCTTCATACCTCTCTTAACTCTGTGGTAGCACCACGTACACTTATCTACGACATGTTTCTCCTCGTGGAAGTACCTCGCTCCGTAGGGGCATGCTTGAATGCAGTACTTGCATCCTATGCAGTGATCTTCGTCGATCAAAACGAAACCGTCGTCCGTTAACCATGTTGCGTTGACCGGACAGACTTTAACGCAGGGAGGTTTTTCGCAGTGCATGCAGAGTTTGGGAACGAAGTATGCCCTTAACACTTCTTTATCGCTGAAATCCAGATCTTCAAATCCGTGCTCCCCCCCTTCGGGAGATTCAACGTAGACTTCTTCTATCCCCTCGTTCATGTAAACAACGTATCTTTCCACCCACGTTCTGTACTTTCCTTCTGGCACGTTGTTCTCTTCTCTGCAAGCTCTAACGCAGCTTCCACAGCCTATGCAACGGGATGCATCTATTACGTAAACGTACTTCTCGCTTTTAGCTGAAGATACGGGTAACGTTAAAATTATTGCAAGCTTTATTCCACTCTTCAGAAATTCCCTTCGGGAAATCATATTCATCACCCGAACCACGGATGATGCGGGTCGTGACAAACCGTGCAAGGCTTATCTGGATAACCGTGAGTTTCCCAGTCGTAAACCAAGCTGAAGTCAGGTCTTGCTATCACCGGCTTATGGCAATTTAGGCAGAAATCCCTCGTGTTTTCAACGCTCAAGTCCTTATCTGGATGACCTCTCCCGGCTCCGTGACAAGTTTCGCACTCGAAGTCGTGCTTACCTTTCAAGCTCTTCTCGTAAATCTCCTCGTGACAGTTTTTGCAGTACTCTTTCCCCAGAAAATCCGGTTCGTTTCTAATTATCACTTTTTCGTTTCTGTCGTATCCGTATAATCCCTTTATGCCAAGAAGACTGTCGGGAATCCCGGGATAGTACTCTTCTCCCAAAGCACGCAATGTGAAAATAGCGGAGATAAAAACGAGAACTATAAAAACAAACAAAAGTAGGGCTCTTGTTACATGTTTCATTTATCAACCTCCAAAAAATTTAAAAAATTTAAGAACTGACTTCTTCTTTCTCTTCCACTCCGAGTATCGCTTGTATTCCTGCGATGCTGACCGCTGCGACGGTCATCACGAGGATCGTCACGATTCCAGCGAAGGCGATCACTGCTGCAAAGAACCCCATGTTTCCGTATATCGCATCAAGGAGAGTAACACCGATTATTGGGAATGCAGCCGCTAAAGTTAAAACTCCGAGCACTTCCCACTTTTTAATGTACGCTAACAACAAGTTCACTATACCTCCAAGCACTCCAAGAATTACAAACAGCGTTACGACATCCGCCATTTCACATCACCCCCAATTAATATCTATGTAACTCCGCATATAAATAGATAAAACGGTATTTCTATAATGAATTTACACTTTTAGATGATTTGCCTAATCAAGATTTGACTTTCCAATATTAATCGAAATCCCAACTTCGATTGTTTTACAAGAAATGTAAAGTACTCTTAGATTTTTTAAAATACGTGACTTTTAGTTAAAAATAACGACCAATAAATAAAAAATTACGAAGAAAATGCGTTCTCAAGAGGTGGAACGACTTGCTTCTTTCTGCTCATCACACCGTCAAGCCAGACCGAATTTCCTTCAACCTTCTTGCCGAAAGCCTTCTCTATGACGCTCGCATCGTCAGTAACGACGAGAAGCTCGGTCCCTTCTTTCATTATGTCCGTAAGCATTAGCGCTATGGTGTGGTATCCTCCCTCTGCTTTCATCTTCTTGAGTTCTTCGAGGATTTCCTCCTTTCTACCTTCGATTAGCTTTAAGTCCACGAGCTCTATTTGACCGATTCCCACCTTGTTTCCGCTCATGTCGAAGTCTTTGAAGTCTCTCAGAATTATGTCCCTCGCTGACAACTCGTCTACAGCTGAAAGCTTAGCCTTCACTTCTATGCCAAATTCTTCGATGTTCTCAATTCCAGCTATTTCCGCAAGCTCTTTAGCAACTTCCTTATCCATCTCCGTTGTCGTGGCTGATTTGAAAATGACCGTATCGCTTAAAATCGAAGCCAACATAAGTCCGGCAAGCTCTTTCGGAATTTCTACTCCACTCCAGTCGAATAGCTTTTTAAGAACAGTGGCTGTGCATCCCACTGGCAAGTTCACGAAGAGGATTGGATTTGGTGTCGTGACATCTCCTATTTTGTGGTGGTCGACTATAGCAATTATCTCAGCCTTTTCTATGTTCTTCGGAGCCTGCGCTTTTTCGCTGAAGTCAACCAAGGCGATGGTTTTTCCTTCGACATCTTCGATAATCTCCGGCGTTTCAACGTTGAATTTCTCAAGAACGAATTTCGTCTCTGGATTTGGTTCGCCCTGAATGGCGGGAACAGCTTCTCCTTCTATTTTAACAAGACCGTCCTTTTCCCTCCACTTGTTCAAAAGGTACGAGAAAACTATCGCGGAGCAAACTGAGTCGGTGTCGGGATTCATGTGTCCTACGACATACACCTTCATGGGAAGGAAATGATCGATCATTCAATTAAATCTTTTTCTTTTTACCCTCCATCTCGTAAGGATTCCGCTTCCGAGCTTTTTAACTTCGAGTAATTCGAGTTCAGCCGGCTCATCTAAACTTTTCCCATCGGCTATCGTTGGCGAATTTTTCCCGGCTATTATCATGTTTCCGTAGTATACGTAGATTTCGTCAACCAACCCTTCCCTGAAGAGGGAAGCTATCAGCTCCCCACCACCCTCGACCATTAACCTTCTAACACCTATGTGGTAAAGAAACTCCATGAGTTCGCGCAAATCGACTCTGTCCTCTCCCGATACGAAAATCATAGCCTTCTCTTGAAGTTTTTTCAATCTATCGAGTTCAGCTTTTTTCGACACAGCCAAAAGAGTTTCAGCCTCGCCACTTAAAATTAAGGCATCTTCTGGAATTCTCGCTCTGCTGTCTACAACAACTCTCAAAGGATTTTCCGGTTTACCTTCAAGAACTCTCTTTTTTCTCAGCTCCTCACTTTTCACGGTCAGTCTTGGATTGTCTGCCAAGACTGTTCCTATCCCAACCATTATTGCGTCGCTCTCAGCTCTAAGTCTGTCCACTCTCTCCATGTCCTCCTTCGACGAAATCCTCAGCTGAACCCTTCTCTCATTGCTTATCTTTCCATCAACACTTGCGGCAACGTTGATGAAAACGAAGGGTTTCATGAGAGGAACTCCCTTTTAGCCTCAACGACTCTCTCCTTCTTTCCTCTAAACTTCAAAACCACGTAACCCGGTTTTGGATACGAACCGATTTCAACGTCCGGGAACTTTTCAACAACGCTGTTTATCTTTTCGAGAATGTCCTCTTCTTTACCTTCAACGATAACCTCCTCTTCGTAGACGTCCAATTTCTCGAACCTTCTTATGATCTTTTCGAAAGTATCCCTCATCTCGGCGGGAACTCCAGGTAGAGCTGCTATTTTTCCCGCTATAAACGCTGGAGCCACTCCGACGTCATTTGGAACGACTTCGCTCTCCGCTGGAATCCTTGCAACCTTCTCCACGACCTCTCTCTTGTCGGTCCACCTCCTCACTTGTCTCACCGCATTCTCATCAAGAACGAGGGATCTGTTCAGTGCCTTAGCTATCGCTTCAGCCGTAACGTCGTCGTGGGTAGCTCCCAATCCTCCGGTTACGAAGATAAAATCGTACTTCAAAAGTCTTCTGAGCTCTTCAACGATGTCATCAACCTTATCGGGGACGACAACTATTCTCTCAACTCTGTGTCCAAGATCTGTAAGCTTTTCAGCCATGTACTTTGCGTTGTCGTTGGCTATATCTCCTCTGAGCAGCTCGTTTCCCACGCTAACTATAGCGAATTTCATCTAACCACCTTCGGCACCTCAACTTCTCTCAAAGCGTCTTCTACAACATCTTCCCCGCTGTAACCTTCTACGGCATACTCTATCTTAAGAATTATTCTGTGGGAGAGGACTTCCTTAGCTACAAGCTTAACGTCATCGGGAATTACGTAATCTCTCCCGTTTATCGCCGCTATAGCTCTGGTCATCTTCATCAAAGCTAAAGCACCCCTCGGACTTGCCCCTATCTCCACGATCTCGTGTTCTCTCGTTCTCCTGACGATCTCCGCTATATACCTTAATACGTCTTCGTGAACGAAAATCTCTTCAACGAACCTCTGCATGTTCCTAAACTCTTCAAGAGAAACCACTGGAGTTATTTCATCTGTCGGATCGTCTTTCTTCCACGAAATTCTTCTCCTCAAAATCTCCATCTCCTCTTCAACGCTCTTCGGATAACCGGGCTTTAACCTTATCAAAAACCTGTCGAGCTGAGCCTCCGGAAGCGGATACGTCCCCTCCTGCTCTATAGGATTTTGAGTGGCTATGACGAAGAAAGGTTCCGGAAGCTTTAGAGTTTCTCCTTCTATGGTTACCTGCCTTTCTTCCATAGCTTCAAGCAACGCAGCTTGGGTTTTCGGCGGGCTTCTGTTGATTTCGTCAGCTAAAAGGACGTTGGTAAAAATCGGCCCTTTGACGAGTTCGAATCTTCCGTTCCTGAAAACTTTGGTTCCAGTTATGTCTGCTGGCAATAAATCTGGAGTGAACTGTATTCTTCTGTACTCAGCTCCTATAACCCTTGCGAAAGCTTTTGCGAGCAGAGTTTTTCCTAAACCGGGATAGTCTTCGAAGAGAACGTTGCCGTTGCACAATGCTGCTGCAAGCGTTTTCTCAACGACATCGCTACTCGAAACGAAAATTTTCTTAACTTCTTCAACTATTTTTTCACACACGTTTCTGATCATCTAATCTCCTCCATCCTCCTCTTAATTTCGTTAATTACCTCTTCTCTCCTCTTTCTATTTGCTCTCTCAATTCTTTTCTTCTCCCAAGAAAAAGCGTACTTCGGAATTTTTCTGTCCGAATAGTAAATAAGCGGTTTGAGGATTTCAGCCACCTCCTCAGAGTTAAAACCCGACTTGAATAGAACTTCTGATAGACTGAATATCAGTCGGTCTTTGACGCCAAAATCGAGAAATAGCCTCTCGGCGTTGTTTATTCTTTCGACGTCTCCTTCAAACCTTCTGACTTCTTTGATTAATTCTTCCTCAACGATTTCGCTTCTAATTGCCGACACAGTTTTGAGGACGAGCAGAGAAACGACTATCCAGTCAGCGAAATCTCTCATCGGCGGAAGCGGAATTAAATCCCTCAGAGATGAGTAAATGACGATAGCAAATGAGAGAAGGAGTACCGTTCCCCTCAAATTCCTGAGGAATTCAAGTTTTCCGCTTAATTCTGGAAAGAGAACGGTGACGAAGATCACAGCTGTCAAAGCTACGATTAGCAAAAAGAAGTAATTCCCGAAGGGTAACTTATCTTTGAGGAAAAATCCGGAGAGAAGGAGAAGGATAACCGAAGTCGCTATTGAAAAGCTCTGGTACTTTCCGAAATCGACTCTGAGAAGGGCGAGAGAAAAGAGCAGAAGTATTATTTCATTGGGCAGGGGGAAGTTCAGCTGCTTTGCGATCGGAACGAGAAGATAGTAAACTGCCGGGGGCATGAAGAGATGGCGAAAACTTCTTTTTATAGCGAAATACAGGACCGAAAATACCATCGCAATGAGCAGTTCGTTCCATTTTAGGTAGTAGTACGCTAAAGCGTATATCGCTGCCACTATCAGAGCTCTTATCAACTTATGACACCCCTTACGTTCCTCCAAACTCTAACGAAATCCTCTCTTCTGTATCCTTTTCTTTTCCCGTATCTGTAGTCTTCGAATATCTTTATGAATTCTTCGTCCTTCAAACCGAGAAGACTTGCGATTTCTCTTGCGGTCATCCACTCTGTTTTGTGTCCTTGGCTTTTAAGAGTGCTTTCCAGCTTTTCGAGCAACTTCACGACAGCTTCTCCGTAGTCATCGACAATTTCAACTTCGTAGCTCTTTTTAAAGGTCACGAACACTCTCCTCTTCAAAGCAACCACTTCGTATTTTCCTCTCCTCTCAAAAATTAGTGGTGAAACAACAACTCTTCCGTTCATCCATGCGTTACAGTTTACAGTAACGAAAGAGACCTCCTCGTTAACCTTCCAAATGTTTGGCAAGTCTCTTTCCTCTTTAAGGAACTCGATTCCGAAATTCGGTTTTTTGAACAAAATTAGGAGGCTCAGAAAGGGGAGTAGAAGGAGATACCAAGGAGGGGATCTTTTTATTTTGAACTCAGCCGGGTAGTGAAATTCGTCTCCCTGAAAAATAACGTGGTACTCCCAGGAGAAGTTTACGTTAGCGTAGCCGTTTTCAACTCTAACTTTTTTTCCGTTCACGATAATCTCTCCGTTGTAACCTGAAAAGCTGTCGAAAACTTTAAGCTTGTCGTTTTCAAGCTCTACGTAAATTCTGTCCATAACTTTAACCTTTATCCTCGTTTTAAACTCCCCGATGGATACGTTGAGCTCGTGGTATCCGGCTTTTTCGAAGGCTACTGGAACGAAAACCCTACCGTTTTCGACGAAAAGCTCCTTCCCGTTGATGAAGATTTCTCCAGTATAGTCTGCTCCACCAACTTTAACGCTGAGGTTGAAACCCCTACCAACTTCTGCCACCTCGCTTTCGATAACAAAGTCTCCGGAGTAAACTTTGATTTTAGCCTCAGCCGGTTTGATAAATTCTTCACCGGGGTAGTAGAATCTTATTTCGTGCTCCCCTTCGGTTAGATTGAGCGGAACTTCGAAAGTACCGTTTTTCGCTGTAACTTCTTTCACAAGCATTCCGTCAACGTATACGAGTATCGTTGCATTTTCAACGCTAATTCTTCCCTCGAAAACGTAATTTTTCGGGACGAATCTCGGTGAGGAGACAGAGATTTTCGGAACCTCGTAGAT
>NZ_WANY01000246.1:0-7182 GCF_015521575.1 Ferroglobus sp. | reverse complement strand
TAACGCCGGTCTGAGCTTTTTCTTTCGCTTCTTTTCCACTCGAAATTATAACGAGCAATTTCACCATAGCGAAATTTCGTTAACGAAATTTTAAATATTTTAAGCAAAGCAAGTAAAGTTTCAAGTGGATGCGGGTGAGAGTGAGGGGGATTTACGCAACGGCTTTAACGAAAATTCTGCTTGAGGAGGGTGTAGGCGTTGCGCACAGCTCGAAGAAGATTAGAGAGCGATTCAATCTTCCGGAAAATAAAGAACCTCCAACTGTGACGATCAAAGATACCGATCAAAAGCACGGAGTTGTTATTGTGGGTGAATACGAACACGGAAAGAAAGTTTACGAGGTTCTAAAAGAGAGTATAGAGGACTCTTTTTCCTGGACGTCAAAACTTCCCCTCCATGCGATAGTTAAGGGAAGGGTCGTTAAGACTGAGAAGGGAAAGTCGGTTGTAGATCTCGGAGAGTACAGAGGAATTCTGAATGAGGAAGTGGAGGAGGGAAGCGAAGTTCTTGTTGACGTTGCGAGACCGTTTCTGCCCAATGAAAATTACGCTAAGCTTTCAACGAACTACACAGTTTACGGGAAATTCGTGGCTCTGATAAAAGGAGCTGGGAGGAGGGTAATTTTCAGCAAGCACATAACAAACAAGAGCCTGAGATCGGATTTGCTCAGACTTTCGGCTTTAACAAACATCAAGGACTGGAGCGTAAAGTGGAGATCTTCAGCTGTGATTGGAGAGTTTAGCGAAATGATAGAAGACCTTAATCAAACATATGAGAAAGCTGAAGAGATTATAAAAAAAGGAGAGAAAGCTGAAGTCGGAGAAATTGTTTACGAGGGTGAGTTCTTCTCGATTCTCTGCTTTGGTAAAGAAGCTAAAAAGAAATTAGATGACATTAGAATGAGTGTTCTTCCCACGATTGAGGGTCATCATTCCTTTAAATCAATGAATGAGAGCGAAGTGGTTGATTTGGCTGAGCACATTCTTTCCTTTGGTATCGGAGATAGGGAAAAGATATCAAAAGCTGTTAGTAGCTACGTGGTATCTCTGATGAGAGAGCAGTTGATAAGCATCGAGCACATTTCTCTGCTCAGCGGAGATGTAAAAAGACTCACTCCGGGGAAAGTTTTGGAAATCGATGAAGATTTATTCAGAATAAAAAGAATTTTCAAAAGTGGGGGAATTTACGATGGGTTAAACGTCGAAAAAAATCCGGGGGATTACGATTTGATGGAATTCTCTACTGAGCTTCCCTTCGTCCTTCACAAATATTTCGGAAGGGATGGAGAGTTCAAAGGAGTTTACGTAAACCTGAACACCCCTCCGGAGATTTCGAGAAATGCTGTTAGATATGTCGATGTGGAAATAGATGTTGTCGCTTCTGGGGAAAGGGTGGAGGTAATTGACAGAGACTCCCTTGAGAGGTGTTACGAGCTTGGGATAATTTCTGGAGAGCTGAAAGAGTACTACACAAACATTGCAGAGGACTTAAGGGATTTTTTGCTAAACTTTGAAGAGCTGCCTGAGTTAACTATAAGGGATCTTGAAAAAGCCGTTAAAACTTAGGGGTGTATCTCTCCGTGAGGGTTTATGTATCCTACTGGTGTTTGAGCTATAACGTTTTTCAAGCCGACGTCTTTAAGGACCTTCCAAACTTTAAACATCTCCTCAAAACTCGGTCTTTTTATTTTACTCTTGAACTCAGCCCGGTAATCGAGAGCACAAATCTGAACCTCGTCGCTCATCTCTGCTATCTTCTCTCCTATTTTCCTAACTTCCTCCAAAGAAATAAGTTCCCGATTGTAGGGAATTCCAACTCCAACAAAGATATCGTAATTCAAAGCACGCTTTAAAGCCTTCCAAGACGTTTTCAAATACCTCTCTCCAAGCTCTCCTCCTACTCCGGTAATTTTTTCGAATGTCTCCAGCTTCAGAGCTTTGATATCTATACCTATATCCGTCATTCCAGCCTCAACCAGCTCGTCTATGTAATCTTCGGTGAGAACTGTTGCATTGGTATCCACGTGTATTCTCGCCTTCTCATCCCTATTTAGTCTTTTCAGCTCCTTCACATAGCTAACGAGCCACTCTCTGTTCAGCGTGCACTCCCCTCCGGAAATTGCCATCCTGTCCACTCCAATCGATTTTCTCAAGGAAGTCATTCTCAAGGCGGCTTCCCTTGGACTCATAGGCTCCTCTTTCCCGCAATAAGTCGTTGTCCAGTTTTGACACTGAGGGCAACGCAAATTACATCCGCAAGCAAAACAGGCTGCTTCAATGTATCTTCTTCCCTTAATCCACCAAGGAGTGCCGACTCCACCAACTGGATGTCCGCTGAATCCGTGTACGGCTCTCAACAATCTTTTAACGTTTGTGTTTATTACCATACCTTCCTTCACCGGCGTTACGCAACTTTGCTTTAGTATTCCATTAACTTCGACGGCACAGCTCCAGCATCCTCCGACTTCGCATGGAGAGAAAATCGCATTCTTTTCTGGATATTTCGCGAATTTATACCCCAAAATTTCGAGGGCTTTCTTTACGGTTATCCCGGCTGGAACGGAAAATTTCTCCCCGTCGACAACTATACTTATCTCTTCCCTCTTCTCGACTTCTACCAATTCCACAGCCTCGTTCGGACATGCCAAATAGCAGGCTTTGCAGCCCACACATTCTTTAGATTGACAAACGTAATTCCAGCAGAAGTTGCATCCCACGCATTTGTCCGTCCTTACAGCTCTGTAAAACATCATACAGTGTTGGGATTCTCTCTTTGAATATTTTGTGCAGACTTGGAAAGGGTTAATACTTCATCATCAACTTTTATGAGGGGTGTCAACCTTTCAACGACTTCCCTCTTCCTCAAATTCCTGATCAGAGTCTTCTCGTGGTACTTTAAAGCCTTTCTCACGAGTCTTGGAAGATCGTTCAACTTCTCTCCAAAGAGAAAATTTCTGAAAATTTCATTCAGCTCTTCGAACCTAATTTTCTTCTTCCTCACGAGTTCTCTGTAAACTTCCCTTAACGTCGGTCTTATTTCAGCCTCTAAGTAGTGAAATCCGCAGCAGTTAGCCGTTTCAAGGTTGAACAAACCTTCTTTGCATAAAGCAAAATCGATTCCGTATTTTTTGCAAACGTTGCTTAACTCTTCAAGCTTCTCCGGAGCTTCGGCTTTTATTAAGCTCCCCTCGAAGGAGTAGTCGCTCCACTTATCCCAGTACTTCCCGTAAATGGAAAGTTCCCTCTTCTCGATCCTGAGCATTTCAACAGTAAGCTGATCAACTCCGTAATCTTTCAGCTTCTCAACGAACTCGTCGGCTTTATCGAAGGAGTAGTTCGGCAGAAAAGGTTGAAGCCTGACAATTTTTGGAGCTTCAATCGAAGACAAAGCTTCAAGTCTCTTCTCCACTTCTGGAGCTTTCTTCTCAAATTCCAAATTTTTCAACGAGCTTATCGAGATCTGAACAACTATCAAATTATCCTCAGCCATTCTATTTATCTGCTCCCTCCAAGGACTCTTGGAAATTCTATCAGACTTCGTGTTGAGGATAATCGGAACTTCGTTTTCCTCAGCAATCCTCATCAGCTTCAAAGAAACTTTTGCTATCTCTTCCAAATCTTGAAGAGGATCTGAAAGGGTTGCAAGCCGGAAAGCGATTCTCATATCGAGCTTCTTAGCAACTTTAGAGAAAATGCCGATGACTTTCGGATTAATTCCGAGGCTCTCCTTTCTATACCACCTTGCGTAGCAGTAGCTGCAAGAGAAGGGGCATGAAGTGTAGGGCTCAAGTCTGAAAATAGAGTAGCAGAGGGTGCTTATTATCTTGCTCGGATTTATCGCCAGCTCCATCTAAACTATTTTGAACCTCGCTTCACTTATCCTTTCTCCTCTGCATTTCGGGCATTTGCTCGGTTTAGGATTTTCGAACTCGAATCCGCAGTTCATGCATTTTGGTGGAAGCATGACCACTTGCAATCCTTTCCTCTTGAGAATTTTTGGAAGAGTTTTAATGACTCCATAAACCTCCTTCGCTTTCTCCGGATCTAAATCAAGTTCTCTGCATATTTCCGTCACGCTCATCTCTTTTTCCTTCAGAAGGTCGATTACTTTCTCCCTCAAACTCCTCTCCATAAACGACTTCTCCACTCTTTTTTCCCAAAAGAATTTTCGGGAAAGTATATATTTTAGCTCTCATCTCTTTAAACCATGGCGAAGATCTACTATGATAAGGATGCGAAGCTTGAGCTGTTGAAGGATAAGAAGGTGGCTGTTATCGGCTACGGAAGCCAAGGGCATGCGCACGCTTTAAATTTGAGAGATTCCGGTGTTGACGTTGTTATAGGGCTTTACAGGGGAAGTAAAAGCTGGAAAAAGGCTGAAAAAGATGGTTTTGAAGTTTACGAAGTGGACGAGGCTGTTAAGAAAAGCGACTTCATTTCGATGCTAATTCCTGACACGGTTCAGCCAGCCGTTTACAACAAGTACATAAGGGAAAATTTGAAGGAAGGGAGCGTTCTACTTTTCGCTCACGGTTTCAACATACACTACAACCAGATAATCCCGCCAAGCTACGTTGACGTCGTTTTGGTTGCACCAAAAAGTCCTGGACATTTAGTGAGGAGAATGTTCGAAGAAGGAAAAGGAGTTCCCGCTTTGGTGGCTGTCCATCAAAATTACAGCGGAAAAGCGATGGATTACGCTTTAGCCTACGCAAAAGGATTGGGATGCACGAGAGCTGGAGTGATAGAGACCACTTTCAAGGAAGAAACCGAAACAGATCTCTTTGGTGAGCAGGTAGATCTCTGTGGAGGAGTTGCCGAGCTTATAAAAGCTACCTTCGAAATTCTTGTTGAAGCCGGATATCAGCCGGAGGTGGCTTACTTCGAAGCTTTGCATGAGTTAAAGCTTATAGTTGATTTAATCTACGAGGGAGGAATTTACGCGATGTGGTATTCAGTTAGCGACACAGCGAAGTACGGTGGAATGACGAGAGGAAAGAGGATAATAAACGAGAGCGTGAAAGAAGAGATGAGAAAGATTTTGAAAGAAATACAGACCGGGGAATTCGCAAGGGAGTGGATCCTCGAAAACATGGCAGGAAGACCGAGCTTCTACAAGCTCCTTGAAATGGAGAAGAACCATCCGATAGAAAAGGTTGGAAAAGAGCTTAGAAAAATGATGCCGTGGATTAAAGGAATAGACGTGGATTAATCTATTTCTTCCACCTTTACCCTCCAAAGAGAGTTTACTATGCTTGCCGCTTTCGGATTTTTAAATCTCTTCCAAAGTTTTATGTCCTTTGGATAGCCTATGAACGGGTCGACGTACTTTCTCTCTTCATCGGCAACCCAGATGTAGAAACCCGACTTTTTCACTTCCTCCGAATGCCTCTTAAAGAATTTCAGAAATGGAAATATGTCCTTCTCAGTTAAAGTTACAACCGCATATTCCCCATCGTACTCCTCAGCGATTCTCTTATGGTGTTTCAAATCTTCGCTAACGTCCTCTATTAAAAATACGCTGACCGCATACTTATTTTTTCCGAGAAATTCCTGAAGAAAGCCGTTCTTTGAAGTGTACCCTTCAAAGAATTTAGTGAGCAAGTTTTTCACTTCTTCCAACGCTTTAATGTACCTTCTCGACTTTAGCATTTCTTCGTAGGCAAGGCTAACTTCATCACTTTCCGGTTTGCAAACGTGCAAATGATAAAACTTCTCTCCGTTTAATTCGAAGCATTCAGAGAAGTGCAAACTCTTAATGCTTATCGGCTCGTTTAAAAAGCTATTCTTCACCGCTTTTACCACATCGTCAAAGTTTTTTCCTATAGCCTCGCTTCCGAAAACTCTTAAGATCGCTCTTCTTGCTACTCTTTCGATTTCCCATTCACTAACGACGCTCCTTCCTGAAAGGAGGTTTGAGCACTCTTCCACGACTTTTTCGATCATTCTTATTAGCTTTTAAATAAAAAATACAAAACAGTTACGGTGTTGAGTTTGCGATAATCAAAGACGAAGTTTTCAGATCGCCTTTTTAGCTTTGACTCTGTAAAAGTTCTGGACGCAACCTTTTAATCAAAAATAATCGCGAGCCCTTAGCAAACCTCACTGCAAAAACTTCTTGAAAGCGGTCTCAGAGGAAGAATGTGAATGTTGCCATCACTGGAGCTTATGTTGACTTCAACCTCGTAAACTTCAGCCAAAACCTCCGGGCGGAGGACAGATTTTGCATCTCCATACGCTCGAACTTTTCCGTTGCTAATTATGACAATCTTATCTGCATACTTCGCTGCTAAGTTCAGGTCGTGTAGAACGACGATAGTGGAGATTTTCCGCTCCTTTGTGAATTTCTTGATGAGTTCGAGTATTTCAAGCTGGTTTCTCATATCTAAATTCGACACAGGCTCGTCCAAAAGCAGAACTTTCGGTTCTCTAACAAGAGCTTGGGCTATAAGCACCATTTGCTTTTCTCCTCCGCTTAACTGACTTGTGTATCTTTCCGCGTACTTTTCAAGTCTGAGTTCGGTGATCGTGTTCCGAACGATCTCAAGATCTTCTCTCTTTACTCTCCACGATAAATGTGGTAGCCTCCCGAGAAGGACTGCTTCGAAAACTGTCAAAATTCCGGGAATTGAATTTTCCTGCGGTAGATAGCTGACGATTTTTGTAGTTTCCTCTTTACTCAAATTTTTCCCGTCGAATAGCACGATTCCAGATTTGGGCTTTAGAATTTTCGCTATTATTTTCAAGAGGGTCGATTTGCCAGCTCCGTTTGGACCTACTATCGCTGTTATCTCTCCTGGATTAGCTCTAAAGCTAATTCCTTTTAGAATTTCATCCGAGGAGTTATACCCGAATTTAACCTCTTTTAGTTCAACAACTACCATACCTCTCTCCTCCCTTTTAATACGAGGAACAAGAAGAAGGGAATTCCAAGCATTGACGTTATTATCCCTATTGGAAATATAGCTCCCGGAACGATAGTTTTACTGGCAACTGCTCCGGCAGAGAGAATTAATCCACCGCATAAAATTGATCCAACAATTAAAAATCTTTGATCCTCTCCAAGGAGAATCCTTGCGATGTGCGGGGCGACGAGCCCGACAAAACCTATTACGCCAACAAAGCATATCGCCACTGAAGTAAGAATTGACACATAGAGCAGAATTTCCACTCTTAATGACTC
>NZ_WANY01000245.1:0-5953 GCF_015521575.1 Ferroglobus sp. | reverse complement strand
TTTCAACGGTGTTCGGCTTCTTTCTGTGCGTCCAGTGTCTGTTTTCGTAAGGGATGTTCTCGTAAGGCGTTTTGCCTCTACCCGGAAACAGATTTTCTATCTCTTCTATGTACTGCGGAGCTCCGTAAGGGCAGACAGCTATGCAGTATTTGCATCCGATGCACTTCTCGTAGTCGATTAAAACGACACCGTACTCGTTTTTCGTTATAGCTCCTACGCCAATCGAATCGCAAGCCCTCTTACATGGCGGGTCTTCGCAGTGCATGCAGTTCATGGGAACGAATATCCTCCTTACGTTGGGGAACTTGCCCACTTCATACTCGACAACGAAGTTCCATGGATTTCCGGGAACGTAGAAGTTTTCATTCATGCAAGCAGCGACGCAGGCTCTGCAGCCGATACATCTTGTCGTGTCGATAACTCTAACGAGCTTCATCTTTCATCACCTCACGCCTTGTAAATCCTAACCTTCGTATCGTTGAAGCTGTTCATTCCAGAAACCATGTCTGGATGGTATTCGAGTATCTTGTTAACCCAGCTGCCCTTTCTCGCCCACTCTGGATATCCGGGACTCCAGTGACCGTAGTGGTATGATATCGCAACGGTATCCGGTCTGATGCCTTCAGTGAGTCTCGCTATCGCCACAAGCTTGCCAACCCTCGACTCAACGACAACCTTGTCTCCATCATCGATTTTGAGTCTTCTTGCAGTATCCGGATGTATCCAGACATCGTTGTAATCCGAATCATGAGCAACCTGATTCAGAATCGGGTTTATGTTGCAGTATCCGCTCTGGTTTCTGTACATTCTCTTGAACGTTATCAGATACAGCGGATAGTCCTTAGCTTTTTTGTGGGGAGTGGGATAGGCGTGCTCCTTTCTCGGGATTGGAGAAAGCCTTAGCTTCACTTCTTCTTCAGCGTTATCAGTCTCGTACCACTCTTCGAATACTCTCTTTATGTTCTCGTGCTTCTTCATAAGATCGATGACCTTTTCAGCGGAGTGTATTAGCTCTTCGCAGTATAAGTGCATCTTCGGCTTTCCGGGGCCTTTGAACTTGGCTTCTGCTCCCTTGAGGTAGCGCTCCTCAACATCAACGAACTTTCCGTAGAAGCCATCTCTAATTCCCTGTTCTATTGGCTGTCCGGTTTTGTTTCTCCAGAGAATGTCGAAGGCAGCTCTTGCATCGTAATCTTTGCCTTTTTCGAACTTAGGATTCTTGAACTTGAACTTCTCGTTTATCTTTTCCAGGAATTCATCGTAAAATCCCGCTCTTTTCGCAAGTTCAAACATTATTTCGAGGTTCTGGTAGGGGATGTTGAACACGTTGACTATTGGATAGTGAAGGGTGTAATGCCTCGCATGAGGAGTCCATCTTCCTCCGTAGTATCCGTAAGCTTCGAGATATGTTCTGTCTGGAAAAACGATATCAGCATACCACGCCGTTTCGGTCATCGTTATGTCAATTACCACGTTAAACGTCTTTGCCAAAGCTTCGAACTGTTTCTCAGCATTTGAGGTCGAGAACGGTCTGTTTGTTGCGAAAAACATCTGCATCTCTGGCTCGTAATCGATACCGTACTTCTCCGGCTCAAGCATGCTGAACATAGCTTGCTGAGCGACATCGTGAGTAGCATGCGGAAGGAAAACGCTCTTCTTGAGATCGATTCTGCTCGGCGGATACTCCGCCTTGGAAGGCTCCATGTAGGATGTTTTTCCCGGTTTGTGAAGCAAAAATCCGCCAACAGCATCTATCGCACCAACGAGCATCATCACAATGAGTCCAGCTCTCCAGTTCTGAGCTCCGTGTTCTTTTGCTGCAAGTCCTCTGAAAGTGTAAATGCACACAGGTCTGTATCTCAACTCTTTTCCATCGATCACAATAGTCGAGCCGATTCTTGCATTCTCTCCGAATTCCTTAGCTATCCTCCTTATCTGCTCAGCCGGAATTCCACACTCTTCAGCAACGCTTTCTGGAGTGATGTCCCTAACGTAGTCTGCAAGAACCTGAAATGCCGTCCTATACGCCTTTCCGTCTATGACGTAGCTTCCTTCAAGAGCTGGCTTCACTCCTTCGACAAACGGCTTCGCTGAATTGGTTACCGTGTCCCATACAAGCGGATTGCCGTTCTCATCCCTCAAAAACTTTCCATCTTCTCCGACAAGGAACGGAGCGTTGGTGTAGTTTATCAGAAATTCTCTGTCGACATATCCCTCGCTTATGAGGACGTTAGCCATTGCAAGCAGAAATAGAACGTCTTTTCCAGGTTTTATCGGCACCCACTCATCTGCCTTGGCTGCCAAATTGCTTAACCTCGGCTCAACGACGACGAGCTTCATTCCCCTCTCTTTCGCCTCGATAGTCGCATGGTCAAGCCATCTCGCCCATTGATCCGCTTCAAAATAATTTCCGCCCATGTTTATCAAATATCTGCAGTACTCCAAATCCGGAAGAGGTTCATGTCCTCCCCAGGTAATTTCATCGGCAACATGCTTCGCAGCTTCGCAGGTTGTGGTTCTATGAACCATGTTCGGCGTGCCAAAGGCAGCTGTGAAAGCTTTCATCCACTCGTCGTCAAGCAGATATTTTCCATGTCCGTGATGCCAGACGAGCTTTCTCGGATCACTCTGTCTAATCTGTTTCAGCTTCTCCGCAACGATATTAAACGCTTCCTCCCAGCTTATTTCCACCCATCCCGGATCTTCGTTGGGTCCTTTCTTTGGATTAGTTCTTTTTAACGGTTTCTTAAGTCTGTAAGGGTTGTAGGTGTTCCAAATCCCGGAAATTCCTTTCGGACAGTTGCCCCAGTTGAAGTAAGGAGCTCGCTTCTCATCCGGATATATCGCTCTAATAACTCCGTTCTGCACTTTCACTTTAATTCCGCAGAAGTTGACGCACATTTTGCATGTAGATTTGAAGTACTTCACTTCTCCTTCGTTGAATGGCTTTGAATTTTCGGCAGCTCTTGCGATCTTCGATATGTCGCTGAAAACAGCAAGGGCAGATAATGCGCTAATTCCCCTCAGAAATTCTCTTCTTGTTACCCCCACATTTATCCCTCCAAACTCGTATCAATGAACATTTATATGAGCTTGCAGTTATAAAGTTTACGAAACTTAACTGCAGTCTAATTTTCCTGAATTTTTTCGCTTCAAATTCCATTTGTGAAATTACAAAGTGCAAATAGAAATGATTGACAAAATTTAAAGAATTGCGTCTCCGCACTTTGCAGCAAAGACATCCAAGAGGTAAATTTTTAAACTACATGATAACTACGAATTCAACCGAAAGCGTTAAATGTTTTATTTTAGCTAAATAAGCTGTGAAGTACTCCGCTTCAAAAGCTGTTGGTGCTGCTGTATTCTTGCTTTTAGTTGGGGTAGTTTTAGTAATTCCCGAATTCGTTTTAGCAGCCGTAGTTCCCCTCATCCCTCTTTTAGTTCCGCCAGTTGCGAAGATAAAAGTAGAAAGGGTGGAGTTCGAAAAACCAGAATTCGTTGGAGAAGTGTTTAGCATATCAATTCCCCTCAAATTTTACGGAGTTGGAGTTGCGAAAATCTACCATGAGGTTGGAGAGGGAATCGAAATAATTGAGGGTAAAAACTATTCCACAGCCTTCATTTTTGGATTCGGGAAAGGTAGTATCAGGTATAAAGGGAGGGTCAGGAAAATAGGAAAACACAATCTGTCGAAGCTAAAAGTCGTGGTTGAAAGCCTTTCCCTCTCTTCAGAAAAAGCCTACGAAGTCGATCTTAATCTTGAGATCGAAGCGAAGAGCAGGATTTTCGGTAGGAGGTTGAAAGAGCTTAGGGCTAAAGCTAAGAGCGTAATGGTAGACATCGACAGAGCGAAGATAGGGGTTCCGGGAACAGATTTTAAAGAAATAAGGGAGTACAACTTCTCTGACCCCCTAAAATTCATAAACTGGAAAGCCTCAGCAAGATTCGGAAAGCTCATGGTTAACGAGTTCGAAAAGGAAGGGAAAAAGGCTGTGTGGATAATACTCGACGCAAACGATTACATGGAGGGGTTTTTCGACAAAGCTCTGGAAGTTTGTTCCTTCCTCGTAAGTTACTATGCAACGAGGGGAAACAAGGTTGGACTTTACGCCCTTGGAAAAAGCAATTTCATCTATCCAGACTTCGGAAAGAGGCAAGTGAAGAAAATATTCGATTACATAACGAGCTTAGAGGCGGAAGGGGATGAGAGCTTGGATGAAGCTTACGAAAAAATGAAGAAGATGCTTTACATCTACGAGCCTTTGATATACGTAATTACGAGAGCCGAAAAAGCGAATTTGAAAAAGTTCGTCCGAAAAGTTTCGAAGTTCAAAGTTGTTGTGATTTCGATAAAAAGAGACGGAGAAAGTTTAGGAGAGTTGACTTTAATGCTCGCAAGGAGGAGAGCTCTTAGAGGGATAGAGCACAGGCTTGAAGTGGATGTTGAGGAGAGAGTTGAGAAACTTGCAAAGGTGGTAGCATGATAAACCTTGTGCTTGCTGAAATGTCGGTTATCGTCACCTATCTCTCCCTAACCCAATCGGAGTTTTCCATGATAGCCAATCCCGACTACTTTCTCCTCCTACTCTTAATTCCCCTGCTACTTTTTTCAACCAAAAGAAACCCATACCCTTTCGGACTGTTCGCCCTCCTTTCAGCTCTCATGATATTCCACTACCTCCCAAACTCGGAACTTTTCCACTCCTCCCTCGATCTCGCATACTTTTTAACCGGAAGTGAAAGTGTGAAGATCTTGGAAAAAATTGTAGCTTCAAGAAGCGTCAATCCCCTCTACCTAATGCTGATCTCAGCTTTCTACGTTTCTTCAGAAGTTTACGAGTCCGCTTCAAGGAAAAAAAAGGCTTATGAAAACTTTCCGGACTTGCAGGCTTCGTTGCTTTCTCTCTTCTTATCACTGCTTCCGGTTCTATTCTACAAACTCATTCCAACTTACCCCGAAGCTTTCTACATCGGAATAGCCGGAGTCATCTTAATCCTGACTTACTCGGTGGTGAGAAGATGAGAGAGGCTATTTTACTCCTGAGCGTTCTGCTTCTTTTCATATTCATCTCCTCCCTTGACTTCAGCAACACCCAGATGGGTGGTTTGAGGGGTTTCAAGCTAATCGAAAATATAACGAGCGGAGCTGAAAGTTTGGAAAGTTTTGAAAAATTAGCCGATCTAAATTCTTTCTCCAATCAAGCAAGAAAGCCGCTTTTCTACGTGGAAGGACTTGATTCCGAACATTACCTTTTGAGGACCGGTGTTAGCACGACTTACGAAAACGGAGTTTGGATAAACGACAGAAAGTACGGAGATGCTATGAAAAGGACGTTGGGTGGAAAAACGTTCAAAGTAACTCCCATAGCTCCCCTCGACTTCGTTCCGGTAACGAAAGATACTGTCTTCGTAACCCTTCAAGCCGAGTACAATTCCTCCGGAAGTGTTTACAGAGGGAAAGTTAGAGAAAGTTACTACGGTTTCATCGGAGAGAAAGAGGAGAGAGCGGAGAGAACAAAGATAATCATGGACGATTACGAGTTCGAAGAAATAAAAAATCTCACTGAAAGGATAACCAGAGAGGCAAAGAGCGATTACGAGAAGTTGAAAAGAATAGAGGAATTTCTCGAAAGAAATTACGAATACTCCCACCTTTACTCGAATGGAAAAGAAGATCCGGTCTACAGATTTCTCTTCGTTGAGAAAAAAGGTGTCTGCAAGCACTTCGCTTCAGCTTTCATAGTAATGGCTGAAAGCATAGGTCTCCCGGCAAGAGCCGTTTTCGGATTTTCAGTTGAAGGAACGCCAAGAAATCAGACGGTCTTTTCGGATCAAGCTCACATGTGGGCTGAGGCTTTTGTTGACGGAAAGTGGATAGAGTTCGACCCAACGCCAGCATCAAGAGGAAAGCTCCCCACGGAAACGGAAATAGTTGAGGTGAGCGAAGAAGTCG
>NZ_WANY01000244.1:0-5186 GCF_015521575.1 Ferroglobus sp. | reverse complement strand
TAATAGCTCTTATTCTTGCTATAGTTTCACCAATCTTTTTGCTGATCCCCCTTGCAATATACTCGCTGATGAGGAGAGATTTCGTTTCCTACCTTGTTCTGGTGGCTACCCTTTTCATAGCTTCCTGCGAATTCTTTGCTATAGACACGAGGATGAACACCTACTTTAAATTCTACATTCTCTCGTGGGTTTTGCTAAGCGTTTCGGCTGGAATTTCCTTAGTAAGGATTTACGAAAGGAAGAAGGCGTTAGCCTTAGCTTTAGTTGCTTTAATGCTGATATATCCGGTTGTAGCGACTCCTGTGAGGCATTACAAGGCTGAACTAACGCTCGATGCGACGAAATTCCTCAAGGATTACAGTAGGGGAGATTACGAAGCAGCGATGTGGCTTAGAGGAAAAGAGGGAAGTGTTATAATTGAAGCTGCTGGAGACTGTTACACGCTTGGAGGAAGAATCGCTGCTGTTTCCGGCAAGCAAACCGTTGTGGCTTGGCAGTGTCATGAGGTGCAGTGGAGGAAAAATGGCTTAGAGTTGGCTGAGAGGATAGAGGACGTTAGAAAGGTTTACGAGTACGGGAACTGTTCTTTAGCTAAAAGCATAGCGGAGAAGTACAACGCAAGTTACATCGTCGTTGGAAAATTTGAGAGAGAAATGTACCGACTGAGAGAGAATTTCAGCTGCTTTGAGCTTGTTTTCTCTTTCGAAGGGACGAAGGTTTATGCGAAAAGGTAATATTCAGAAATGAGGTTTGTTTGAGCTAATGATCATTCCAGGAAGCAACGGATTTCTGGCTGTTAAAATTGCCAGAAGTTGTGGGGAGAACTTGCACTTAATAGAGCTTGAAAAGCTCAAATACGGGGAAAAGTACGTAAGACTAACTTTCGATGTCGAAGGGGAGGATGTGTACCTTGTGAACACTTTCCATCCGAATCCGGATGAGATAATTCTCGAAAACCTCTTTGTTGCCGAAGCCCTGAAAGAATACGGAGCTAAAAGAATTTACGGGATTTTCCCCTACATAGCTTATTCAAAAAAGGGTAAAAAGTTGATAAAAGGAGAACTTCCTCCTCTAAAAGTCCTTTCGAAGCTCTACGACATTTTCGAAAAAATGTACTCCGTCAACTTTTCGGGGGAGATGGATGTTGTGAACATCTCTGCCGCGGAACTCATAGGGGAGTACTTCGCTGAAAAGCTTGGAGAGAAGTGCATAGTAATCTCTCCCGATGAAACTTCCGAAGAGCTTGCGAGAGGCGTGGCTGAGAAGATAGGAACTGACTACGAGCTAATGAAGAAAATCAGAGTTGACGCTGAAAACGTTATAGTTTCGGCGAGGAGGATGAACCTTGACGGTTACGAAGTTCTCTTAGTGGACGATCTTATTTACACTGGAAGTTCCATGGTGCAGGCGATTAAACTTGTAAAGAAGAGCAACGTCAAGAGAATTCTCGTTTCGTGCGTTCATGCTTTAGCAGATATGCGGGATCTGCTGAATATCTACATTTCCGGGGCAGATGAAATCGTTGCCACTGACACCGTTCTAAGTTACGTGAGCAAAATAAGCGTGGCGGAGCTTCTCGCTGAAAAAGTCTTTTGATCACTTTATCTTATCCAAAACTATAGCTGGGCAAACTCTCTTTACACCTTCGATCTTCCCTATAACCTCGGAAAGAATTTTTGTCAACTCGTCTCCGTCCTTTGCTACTATCTCTGCCATTATCATGTGATCTCCGCTCGTGATATAGAGGGATTTTACGAATTCGTGTTCTCTTAACTTTTTAGCAACGTCCAAAAATTTGTCTGGCTCGGTATCGATACCAGTTAGAGAGATAACTCCGTATCCGGCTTTTTCGTAGTCGATTATTGCGGTGTATCCCTTTATTATCCCTCTCTCCTCCAAATTTTTCAGCCTCTTCCTTACGGCAGCCTCCGAAATTCCAAGTTCCTTCGCGATCTCAGTTAACGTCGCTCTTCCGTTTTTCACGAGAATTTCGATGATTTTTCTGTCTCTCTCGTCCATTAAAGTGTATTTTTCCATGCCAAAATTTAAATTTTTTCCTCTTGAGGTAAATAATTGAAACCAAAAAAGTTAAATATTCGAAACTAAAAGTAAAATTTGGTGATACGGATGAGGGAGATGACGAAGAAGTCTTTGAGTGAGGCGTTTGCAGGGGAGAGCCAGGCGCATATGAGGTACTTGATTTTTGCGCAGAAGGCGAGAGAGGAAGGATTCGAAAACGTGGCGAGGCTGTTCGAGGCTATAGCTTTTGCCGAATTCGTGCATGCGAGAAACCATCTTGAAGCTTTGGAACTCGTTGGAGAAACTAAGGAGAACCTCCAGACGGCTATAAACGGAGAGAAGTTCGAAGTTGATGAGATGTACCCAGCGTATAATGCGATAGCCGAACTTCAGAACGAGGGGAGGGCGAAGAGGAGTATAAAGTACGCTATCGAGGCTGAAAAGATACATGCGGCATTGTACTCTAAGGCTAAGCAGGCGGTTGAAGAGGGAAAGGATGTCGAAGTTGGCGACATCTACATTTGCGAGATCTGCGGATATACGAGCGAAAGCTTGCCAGAAAGATGTCCAATTTGCGGAGCTACCAAGGACAAATTCAAAAAGTTTTAGCAAAATAGAAAGATTTTTACCTTTCTAAATTTTTATTTAATACCGAGGTGATAAGATGGTAAGCGAGAAGCTTAAGAACTTGCTGAACGAAGCTATAGCAAGGGAAATACAGGTTTCGATTCAGTACCTCTGGCAGCATGTTTTGGCAAAGGGCTTTGAGGGAGAAACCGTTAAAGGAAAGTTGAAGGAGATCGCTATAACCGAGATGAAGCATGCAGAGGCTATAGCGGAGAGGTTAGCATATCTTGGAGGAACTCCGACAACAAAGCCGAACCCGATAACGATAGGAAACACCGTTAGAGAGATGATAGAAATAGACAAGGGAGAGGAGGAGAAGGCTATAGAACTTTACAAGGAGATAATAAAAGTTGCAAGGGAAGAGGGAGACATCACGACTGCGAAGCTTTTTGAGGAAATTCTTGCGGACGAGGAAGAGCACCACGACTTCTTCTCGTCACTGCTGGAGGGCTAAAAATCATGACAACAGAGGAAAATTTGAAAACTGCCTTCGCTGGAGAAAGCCAAGCTCACGTCAAATACTTAATTTTTGCGGAGTTGGCGAGAGAGAAGGGTTTGAGAAATCTCGCAAGGGTTTTTGAAGCCTTCGCCTTCTCTGAATATGTTCATGCGAAAAACCACTTCAAAAATCTGGAGAGCTTGGAAGATCCCGTAAAAGCTTTGGATGACGCAATTAAGGGTGAGACGTACGAAGTTGAGGAGATGTATCCGAAGTTCTACGACGAAGCAATAAAGGAAAAAGCGAAAAAAGCTGCAACGTCTTTTAGATGGGCAATGGAAACCGAAAAGAAGCATGCGGAGATTTACAAGGAGCTGAAGATTTTGGTTGAAAGCGGGAGAGATAAAGCCTACGATGAGAAAATATACGTTTGCCCAGTTTGCGGTTACATTTTCGTTGGAACTCCTCCAGACGTTTGTCCTCTTTGTAGTGTCGGGAAGGATAAATTCAAAGAGTTTTAGTGACCAAAACCTTCATAAGCCACCGCTTTTTATTTTTTTATAGTTGCCGGGGTTGCAGAGAGGCACTGCGCCGGCCTTGAGAGCCGGTGCCCGTCAAGGGCTCCTGGGTTCAAGTCCCAGCCCCGGCGTATTTTAAAAAGTTTATGTCGTTCCAACTCTCTATTTGTGGGTTTCTTCCTAATTTGTTTAATCACATCTGCTATGGCAATTCTTGCTACTATCAAACTTCTCCAGCTTAAAAAATAGGTTCTAAAAAGCAACACTATAAAGCACCTTACGACAGTATTTTTACTCTTAGCTGCGTATAGCCGAACTGATAACCGATTTTCTTTGCTCCTATGTAGTAGAGATCAGGTACAGTAAATTTGTGCGTTACAATTCCATTTGCGTCGGTTTTTCCGATGTAATTCAAATTACTTATAACATCTCCTGTAACCACAGCTTTACCGACTTCAACGTAGCCAACCCATGCTCCCTCTACTGGATTACCGTTTTCGTCTGTAACTTTTATCGTTACTGTTTGTCTTACTTTAGCTGGAGAAGGTTTAACCGTTACGAGCAACTTCGGTTTTGGTGTTGCAGTAGGCGTCGGAGTTGGGGTTGGAATAGGCGTTAAGGAGGGCGTGGGCGTTATTTCAGTCTCATTGTACTCGATTATTTCCGCTTCACCACTTTGAGTTTGAGTTGGTACAGTTATCGTGAGCCCTTTTAGCTCCTCTGCTTGTAAGACTTTGATTTTCTCAAAGGGAACTTCTATAGTCGTCACTTTCACGTCAATATAGGCTGAACCAGACGCTTTTAGTTCCACAGAGCCTTCCCTGGCAAGCTTTATCAGAGTCTCGATCAACCTCTTGTTCTCTATAGAAACAGGAATTTCAACAGTGGTTGTTCCACTTTTCCTTATTTCGATGTTCTTTTCCTCTCCTTTTCCAAGAAACTTGTAGCTGTCTCCTTCTTTGTAATAAAGATCAAAGGAAACTTTCGTGAGTTTCACCCCAAATGGATTGGGATTATCTACGATAACTCGGACTGAGAATGTAACTTGCTCGGTTGTTGCATTTTGGAACTTTATATCATCTATAGTCACTGTAGGCTTCTCAAATTTCGGTTTCTGGGAACATAGTGGAATCAGTGTTGCTATTAAAATTATCAAAACCACCGATCGCCATTGCATTCTCACACCCCCTATATCTACAATATTGCTGTGTTTACTACAAAATTTGCTATTATAAGATTTATCCTCTTGTAGTGTCTATCACAAAATGGAAGATTTGCTCGAAAGTGACAAGATTAAGCTTGAGATTCTTAAAATTCTTGCAGATAGAAAATTTTACTCGTTTTACAACCTATCAAAACAGTTAAAGACGAATTTTAGCACGATTAAAAAGAATTGTAAGTTTTTGGAGCTCCTCGGTCTTGTGGAGATCCAAGAAATAAAAAAGGAGGAAACTGCTACCGGTAAACCTCGGTATTACGTTAGAATTACCGATCGAGGTTTGGAAATCGTTGGAAAACTGAATTTTTCGTTTGTTCAATGAATGTGTTAGTTTTTTATTACTTTGATATTAAGCATGTTAAGG
>NZ_WANY01000243.1:0-11684 GCF_015521575.1 Ferroglobus sp. | reverse complement strand
CTATAAACTTCTCCCTAAGCCACAGAGATGCGTATTTGCAGCTCGTCCCCATGTTTCACGCAAACGGTTGGGGGATATTCTTTTCCGCTACACTCACCGGAGCGAAGCTCGTTTTCCCCGGAAGGTACTCGATCGAGAAAATAGGGGAAGTGGTTGATTTAATAAGAGAGGAGGGCGTAACAATTACCGCTGCTGCTCCCTCCGTTTTAATTCCGATGCTCAACTACTTACAGAAAGAGAACATAACTCTGCCGAATTTAAGAATTTTCACCGGAGCAAGTGCACCTCCGCTTTCTCTCCTCAAAGGAATGAAGGAGAGAGGAATAGAAGTCATCCACACCTACGGAGCTACCGAAACAACTCCAGTTGTCTGCGTCAACCACGTAATTCCGGAAGTGGAGGAAGAGTTTGAGGAAGAGGAGCTGTGGGAGCTGAAGAGGAAACAAGGATTGCCGATGTTCGGTGTTGAAGTTAAGTTAATGAAAGACGGAATCGAGTTGCCTTGGGACGGTAGTAGCGTTGGAGAGCTCTACATGAGAGGGCACTGGGTGGCTAAAAGCTACTACAAAGACGAGAGGTCGAAAGACGCTTTCGAGAACGGCTGGTGGAAGAGCGGAGATGCCGCTACTATCGACGAGAACGGTTATGTGAAGATAGTTGACAGGTTTAAGGATTTGATAAAGAGTGGAGGAGAGTGGATAAGCAGCGTGGATTTGGAGAATTACTTAATGGCTCATCCAGCTGTCCTTGAAGCTTGCGTCGTCGGAATTCCTCATCCGAAGTGGGAGGAAAGACCGCTGGCTTTCGTCGTTCTAAAAGAAGAGTACAAAGGAAAAGTAAGCAAAGAGGAACTCTACGAGCACTTAAAGCAGAGATTTGCGAAGTGGCAGCTGCCAGACGAAATACTTTTCGTCGATGAAATACCAAAAACAAGCGTCGGAAAGTTCAACAAGAGGTTTTTGAAGGAAAAATACGAAGACTTCTACACTACTCAAAACCTTTGATAAAAGCTCTAACGTTTTTTCCGAGAACTTTGTGGTTGTAACCTCCCTCTAAAACTGCGAACCTTCTTCCCCCGCATTTTTCTTCAGCGTACTCCTTTATTATTTTCCCTATTTCCGTGTAATCTTCAGTTTCGAGCTGATCTCCCCAATCCTCTTTGTGTCTGTCGAAACCGGCTGAGACAGCAATTATATCGTAATCAACGCTTTCAAGAAAATCGGAAATGCTCTCCACATCCTTCATGTGGAAGTACTTCACGCTCTCGTCATTTTCGAAAGTATTAGCCGTTCCATCTCCGAAGTGGAGATCGAAATCGACTATAGCGGCTTTTTTAATCAATCCAAGTTTTTGAAGCTTTCTGATTGCAATGGCGATATTGTTGAAGTAGCAGAACCCCCAGCAACTGTCGGGACTTGCGTGATGCCCCGGTGGTCTTATCGCAGCAAAAGCTGGCTCTTCCATTGAAATTAAAGCGGCTTTTATCGCTCCTCCAGCTGCGAGCATGGCAACATCGAAGAGCTTTAAACTTTTCACCCACTCGTAATGCTTTCTCGTGTGCACGAGCAAAATATCCTCTTCACTCGCTTTTTCCGGCTCAACGAAATCGTAGTCTTTAAGCTCGTTCACTATAGCCTCCATTCTTCCCGGCGAAGCTGCCGGATCGGAAGAGTAAACCTCGTAAAATTTGGGGGAGAAAACAACTTTCATGCTATCACCAAAAAGCATCGAGGGTTTTTTGAGTCGCTCCTTTCAAGCTCGCTTCGTTGTATCCGAACCTCTCAAGTATTCTCAGCACAGAGGGAATTATCTGGTGGTTTATGTAGTAGTCTTTGTCAAGCTTCTTCACCATGTTTCCACTCCTCGTTCTTATAACCAAGTTCTCGCCGTCGAACTCCTCTATCAAGTCCACGGGATAAGCTCTGTCCCCAACGTTCCCGGCTCCTTCCACAACGACGAATCCAACTTTGGATCCCACGCTATAGACTATTCCGAGTTCCATAGCCCTTAAAGCAGCCTTCACATGAGCTTGCTTGCTCTCGTATTTATCAGGACGTTTCGTCAAACCTTTGTAGATTACCACATCCTCAAGCTTTACCTTTCCGCTCTTTATGTCGTTTATAACTTTTCTAACGTATTCGGCAGCTTTTTCCGGATTTTCCTCCTTCAGTATTATTTCAATAACGCTCTTCTGAACGTTCTTCGCCAGCTCGCACCAATCCCCTCTTCTCACTTCCAACCCCTTCACCACAAGGATTCCGTCCTCAGTTAAGCCAGCGTACCTCTTCTTTTCAACGAAGAATATCGTTTTGTAGTACTCATCAACTTCAATCTGCACCGGAAACTTTTCGGAGATTTCCTCAATCAGCTTCTCCACCTCATCCCTAATTTTTTCAAGGCTTAACTTATCCTTCTTAACGAATATGCTGTCGGTATCTCCGTAAAGCACTTCGAAACCGAGCTTCTTGGCAATCTCCACGGCAGATTTTATTAGATGCCTGCCCCAAGCGGTTGTCGCTTCGGCACACTGCCTGCAATACCATCTCGCCCCGCTCCAGCCGGTGTAGCCGTAAAAGGAGTTCGTGAGAATTTTTAAAGTCTGCTGCTTTATGTCCAAAAGCAAGTACTCCCTCGAATTTCTGTCGAGATTCTTCATCTGCTTCTTTATCTCCCTCCTCTTCTCTATGAGCATCTTCAGTATTCTCTTGAAGAAGCCGTCTGGCTGCTTTCTGAACTTGTGTCCTACCTCAGGCGCTACATAGCAATCTTCGCATTTTCCAAAAACGTAAGTGTCTGGAGAAATATTATAGGCGATCATTATGCTTGGGTACATGGAAGCGAAGTCCAAGCAGACGACGTTTTTGTGCAAACCTCTCGAAGGTTCGAGAACAAACGCTCCCTCGTAGCTCTCCTCAACTTCAGCCGGGTTGGGGGCTATTTCCCCAATCTTGTAGGCTTCGCTTAGCAAAAACCAGTCCACTTGCTTCCCTCTACCTATCCTCGCCACGTCATCTGTCGGAATCCTAATCATCCTCGAAAGCTCGTAGTGCATGGGTAGCAGCTCTTCAGCTATGAAGTACGTATTCAAAACGTCCTGCCTCGAATACTTGAGGACGCTCTCTTTATCTCCAGCCGTCCACCTCTTGTATATGTCCTTAGCCTCTATATCGGCAAGCTCAACCTTCCTTCCAAGAAATTCAGCAACGTTCTCAAGAGTTTTCACCTTTACGTCAAGCTTCATCGCTATGTCGTAAAGATCGACGTTGAGCCTTCCAGCAATCTTCGGTCTTCCACCCCTGAAAGAGATCTCGCTTCCATCTCTTCCTATATTCAGCTTTACGGAAAGTTTCTCAGCCCTCTTTCTTATGTAAGGCCAGTCGAAGTTATCTTGATTGTAACCGACTATGACGTCCGGATCTTGCTCCTTGATAATTTCGACAAATCTGAGCAGAATTTCCCTCTCGTTTCCGGTTATTATCTCCTCAAAATCTCCGCATTTAACGCCTATAATGATGATTCTGTCTTTCTCTGGATCGGGCATTCCCATCTCCGTCAGCATTTCGCAGTCAAAAGCCAGAACCTTCGGCTCTGGCAAGGGAATTTCGAACCTCTCAACATGCTCAGCTTCAATTATTTTCAGTCCCCTCTCCTCTCTCTCCTTACCCTCCACCCTAATTCCGTCCATGCAAGCAAGATCTCTGTCGATTAAGTAACGGTAAGCGAAGGGAATGTCAGCCTCCCTAACCTCCGTGATCTTCTTTAATTCCTCCCTAAGCTTCGGAACGTGCTGCGGATGATAAGCGTAAATTTTGAAAACTTCCATTTCCTTTCCAAAAACTCTTTTTCTAACTTCCTCAACTTTAAACGGCTTTATAACTCCCTCCCTGCTCTTCACGACAATTTTTTCTATGTCTTCCTTACTCAACCCGTTTTTGAAAGCGTAAAAGTAAGGCTGAAAGTTTCTATCGTAAACTACGAAGGTGTTTCCGTCGAAATCCTTACACCAGAGTCTTATTACCGCTCTCCCATCTTCAGCCGTGACGTAATCAGCATCAAGCAACCAGCCCTCCATCAATAAATTACTAAACTTATTCGTAATAAACTTTTACTCGACGAATTCCTCCAGTTCCTTAGGAGCGTCTGCAAATTCCCTTAAGAATTCGTACTCCGTGAAGTGAAGCTTCTTGGATAGGAAGACTATCGTGTGGAGCGGTTCGCCAAAATCGTGATCCGGAAGGGAGTAGAAGTGATCGCACTTCACGTAGCAATCTCCTCCGATTCTCGCAACTCCAACGGCGAAGTGATTTAAAGTGCCATCGTCAACCTTCTCCATTATTCTAACAGCCTCTCCAATCGTCATTGGCTCTGGATTTAAGTCTAAGAGGAGGAGTGTGTGAGCGTTAACGCTCAAATTCTCCTTAATAACTTTAAGGGGCGTCTTGGAAACCATTCCTTTGTAAGGATAGCTTACCGTAGCCGATTTTCCGAACTTGTAGCTGTGCAACCCTGTGACGGAGCAAATAGCGGAAATCACACTTGCGTTGTGAACTATTTTCGTTACAACACCCTTTCTCTTTGCTTCGAGCAGAAGGCTTGAATGAGTTGTTGCAACTCCGGGATCGCCAGCAACAAGGACAACGACGTTTTTGCTTTTAGCCTCTTCAACGATCTTCCAGCTTTCATCTTCAAGATCTTTTCTCTCCAAAACAACCACTTTTCTTCCATAGAGTTTTTCCAAAGCTTCGACATTCGTCCCTACCAGTTTTGATGTGTAAAATTCAGCGTAAACGACGTCGGCTTTTCTAACCTCCTCCAATCCTCGTAGAGTTATGTCCTTTTCATCCCACAGCCCCAAACCGACGAGTGTGAGCATAACTCAATTAAAATCTCCCGAAATTAAATACTTGCAGAAGTGCAAAAAAGTATTATAAATAATTAGCTAAGCCTATGATGTATGCAGGAGTTGATGAACGGCGATTTCCTGAAGGCTGTCAAGTTCACCGCTGAAAAGTTAAAAGATGCAACGAAAAACGTGTATATAGTTCACCATAACGATGCCGACGGTATCTGTTCGGCTCTAATTTTAACCATAGCTCTGATGAGAAAAGGGAGGGAGGTGGAAAGGTACTGCATCGAGAAAGTCCATCCGAGGATAATAGAAAAAATTCACGAGGATAAGGAAAACGATGTTATAATTTACACAGACCTCGGAGGATTAGCTTTGGATACGATAGCGAAGATAGACGGAGAGAGAAACTACATATTCTTAATCGACCACCATCCGGCGGTGAGAGTGGAAAGCAGAAAAGTCGTTGAGCTCGATTCGGAGCTTCTTGGAATTTCGGGAGATCTGTTCATCTCCGCCTCAAGCTTGGCTTACATGGTGGCAAGGGGGATAGATGAGAAAAATAAAGATCTCGCCTATCTGGCAGTTATAGGTTCCGTCGGAGACTACCACGACAGATACGGAGGAGTCCTCGGAATAGACAGATTGAGCTTGGAAGAAGCCGTGAGGCTCGGACAGGCAAAGATCAAGATAGAAAAGATGAGGGAAAGATATTACATAGTTCCGCTGAAGAATTATGCAAGCGACGTAGCAAAAGCTTTCACGAATCTTGGAGTCGTCGGATATCTCGAAAAAGGTTACAACATCGCGATAGATTGTACGCTCTCCGGGAACATCGACGACGCCATAGAAAAGGGTCTGGAGTACGAGAAGCTTAAGGAGAGGAAGTTCAAGGAAATGATAGAAAAGCTGAAAAACGGAGAGCTTAAGAAGGAGCGTTACGTTCAGTGGTTCCATGCTAAAGATGAATTCTATCCAATGGGTGTAAAAGCAATAGGAGAATTCTGCCAGGTAACGAAAGACATGAGCTTTTTCGATGACGATAAATACATCATCGGTTTTCAGAATTTCTACGATTACATTCCAGACTTGGGGAAGATAAAGCTTAACGCTGTGAAGGTGAGCGGCAGAACACCAATACCCCTCGAAAGGAAAATCATCAATGGAATTATGCCCGGTTTCGACTGTCTAATTCCAGAGGCAAGCAAGGCTGTTAACGGATTTCCGGATGCAACTCACAAAGTTGCTGCGGCAACGCTAATAGAGAGGGGCAAAGAAGAGGAGTTTATTCGAGCGTTTGAAAGAATTATAGAAACTTCTCAATGCGGATAATCTTCGGCAAAAGCTTTCGCTATCGGACATTCAAAGCACCTAAACTCCCACTTACAATCTATCGTCGCATCATGGTAGCACTTCACGAAAGTCTTTTTTGATTAATCGTTAATTTAAGTTTCGGCTAACAAAAATATAAAAAAGTGAAAAAATTTGTTTAGCCGACAGCCAAGATGTCCTTGACTCCCGCAACACAGACAGGCTTTCCTGCTGAATCGACTCCGACGATATGTCTGATGTTCAGCCTGACCATTATTTCCGCCACTTTTGAAACTGGATCGTCGCAGCTGACAGTTTGCGGGTTCTTGGTGGCATAGTCGATGAGCGGTGAGTCGAGAGAAGCTCCGTTTGCTATGGCTCTGAAAGCGTCTCTCTCCGAGAACACCGCCACGAGTTTTCCTGTTTCGTCGACAACCGGCAGGAATCCTATGTCGTTCTGGATCATTAGTCTTATAGCGTCTCCGATCTTTTCGTTGTGGTTTATGACTATCGGCTCCTTAGCCACGTCTCTGAGCCTTGTTCTCTCGGCTATCGGCTTCTTGGTCAAAGCCGATAAACCGACGGTTTCAGCAAGCACATCTCTCAAGTCGATCATTCCGATTATTTGTCCTCTTCTACAAACTGGAATCATTCTGACGTGGTAGTGCTCCATCGTCTCAAGGATGTTCGGCAGCGGCTCGTTGTACTCCATGCAAGGAACCTTGACGGCAACATCTCCAACCGGCACATCAAGTCCCTTCTCAGCCGCTCCCTTGAGCATGTGTCTGTAGGCAACACCAGTCTCTGCAACGTAGTCGACGACGACGCCTCTTCTGTCTTTCTCAATCATCTTCTTTATGGCATCTCTAATCGGCTCGTTAGCCTTAACGATGACCGCATCTTTAGCAAACTTCTCAGCAGCGAACTCTGCCCAGAGTCTCGTTCCGAGGGTTTCGTATCCCTTGATAACAAAGTACAGACCCATTATCATCGGCACAACGGTGCTCCATCCAATAACCGCCAGCCACCAGTCGTTGAACACTTTGTATAAAGCGGTAACCATGAAGGGTGTTAAACCTCCGGTTATACCGTAACCGAGGTTGTAAGTGAAACCTGTGGCGGTAACTCTGATCCTTGACGGGAAGAGCTCAAGGAGGAATGCCGACTGCGCTCCGCTGTATCCAATTCCGTTGAAGAACGTCAGCGTGTACGTGAGGATGTAAAGCATCATGATGTTCTGAGCTAAGGCAGCTTCCCTCATTAGCCAGAAAGCTGGGATGAACCAGAGTGCGTTTCCGTAGATAGCAAAGATCAAGAGTTTTCTTCTTCCAATTATGTCAGAGATGTACCCGAAGAGTATGTAAACCCACACTGCCGCCATCGTACACCAGAAGAGTATTGCCGAAGATGTTCCGGGAGAAATTCCATGCCAGCTCATGAAGTACTTAGAAACAAGCTGGTTGGTGTACCACACTGGCCCATGTGCTCCGATAACTCCAATCCATCCGAGAAGAACCAACGATAGGTATTCTTTCTTAGCGAACAGCTCTCTAATTGGTGCTGAAGATGTCCTCCTTACAGTTCTGAGCATGCTGAAGACCGGTGTTTCCTTATAGAAGAGGTGCATTATCAATGCGATGAATGCAATAACTAAACCAGCAACTATGAATGGAATTCTCCAACCCCAAGCCTCAAGTCCTTCAGGACCGAGCCATGATTCAACTAAGCTTTCCATAGAAGCAGCTATAGCCATTCCGATAGCTGGAGTGGTGAAGAGTATTCCCGTATACATACCTCTCCTTCTCTCGGGCACTGACTCTCCAAGGAAGACTATGATAGCTCCGTATCCTCCTCCAAGAGCAAGTCCCTGGATAATTCTCAGAATGAAAACGAGTATCGAAGCCACTATACCTATCTGAGCGTAGGTCGGCAGAATACCAATTCCGACCGTTCCAGCGAGCATAGAGAGAGCTGCGATGACGAAAGCGATTTTTCTTCCGTAGATGTCTCCGATTCTACCGAAGAGCAAAGCTCCAAGTGGTCTGAAGAGGAAACCGAGAGCTAAAGCTCCGAAGCTTGCAAGCAGCGATGCTATAGGGTCTTCGGATGGGAAGAAGACCTTAGCAACGATAGGTGCAAGGATAGCGTATGTATAGAAGTCTGTCCACTCCAGCAGTGCACCGCTCCAGCCGATGGCTATCGTTCTCGCCAGTTCTCTCATTGGAATCTCTACTTCTTTAACATCCGACTTCTCAACCATCCAGACACCCCTCTTTCAACTGTCCAACTTTACAGTCGTCTTCAACGATTAATAGCTAACAACAATATAAAATTTTCCATTAATGATCAGGAGAAATAACTTCGGCAGTTAGACTATTGTCTAACATTACAACAGCGTTAAGGTCTGTTTGAAAGCTTCAACTTTCGAAAACTCCTTTCCAGATGATTCTTTCATAACGTATGGTATTAAATTTGAAAGTTAAAAAGTGTAATTTGTTCCTCGAATTTTTTAAATGATAACTTAAAGGACAAACTTTCGCAAGGTTAGACAATAAACGAACCTCAGCCGCAGGAAATTTCATCACCTCTCAGCGCGACCGAAACTCATCATCGGTATCGGTCATTAAAAGTAGTAATTCAAGGAGATTTAAGCGTTAAGGTTTATTAATCGTTAAGTGATGATTTTTCCATGGTCAAAAAAATGCTTCCAATACTCTTACTTCTCATCCTAACCTCCGGCTGTCTCGGACTTGGAAAGCCAGAGGTTTTGAGTTACAAAAGTGAGTGGGGAGAGATAACGGAAAGTTATTCGGAGATAATAACAAAGATGGACGTGAAAAATCCAAATCCTTTTTCGATTCCGCTGAAGGCAATAGACCTCACACTCTACATAAACAACATCGAGCTGGGGAAGGGAAGGAGTATAGGAGATGCCACCTTGAAACCGAATGCAATTACGACGATAACGATTTCAACGAAGATAGACAACAGTAAAATTCCGGAATGGTGGGTTAGCCACATTAAAAACGGAGAGGTTTCGGAGCTTCTTTTGAAAGGAAATCTGATATTCAACCTGATCATAACCGAATTTAAATTCCCCTTCGAGGAGAGAGACGAAATAAGAACCGACATACTGAGAGGTTTTAAAGTTGACGAAAAAATGAATTTCGGGCCACTGGCAGCTAATGTGAAAATAAATCCAAGGTGGGGAGAAGTTAAAAGTGATTACACGCAAATTATGCTCGATACGGTGATAGATAGCGATGTAAGCTTCAGACTAAAGGGGATAAAGTACGAAGTGCTTATGAACGGCATAAAAATTGGCGAAGGTTATTACGACAAAGATGTTGAGATAGGAAGAAATACAAAATTTACACTGGAGCTTAGACTCGATAACGATAAGCTTGACGACTGGTGGGTTTCACATCTCAAAAACGGGGAGAGAAGCGAAGTTGAAATAATAGTCACGGGAGTATTCGATTTGGCTGGAAAAACTTTTGAAGTCGATCTGATAAGGGAAAAGACGTCATTCAGAACGGAGATACTAACATGATCACCGTTTGTGAGTTTTGCAAGGGAAGAATAAAAATCGGAGAACTTGGAAGCTGTGTCATCTGCTGCAACATTTTCGAAAAAATTGATGATTTAGCTGGTAAGGTGCTTGAAGATCTCAAGGATTACGAGTTCGAAAGTTTCTCGGTTGGTTCGAGACTCAGAGGTAGCGCAAAAGCCATTCAAAATTTTTTGAGAGTCGAGCTCGGCATCGATGACGAGCTGAATTTCAAGAGAAATTTTAATAGGGAATTTGCAAAAAAAATAAGAGAGAAGAGCGGAAAGGAAATTAAGCCAAACGGAGATGTAAGAATAATAGTTGATCTCGAAGATTTGAGTTTGAACTACGAAATTCTTCCAGTTTACATCTTCGGGAGGTACAAGAAGAGGGTTCGCTATTTGGCTCAAACAAGATGGTTATGCTCTTTCTGTAAAGGAAAGGGATGCGAAGCCTGCAATTTTACGGGAAAGAAGTACTTAAGCGTCGAAGACATGATTATCGAGCCAGCTTTGGAAGTTTTTAAAGGAGAGAACGCTTTTCTCCACGGTTCGGGAAGAGAGGACGTGGATGCAAGAATGCTCGGGAACGGAAGACCTTTCGTTCTTGAAGTAGTGAGACCAAAGAGGAGGAAGGTTGATTTAAAGGAACTTGAAAGGAAAATAAACGAGGGAAGTGGAGCTGTGGAAGTTAAGCTTTTGGGTTACGCCACTCACAAAGACGTTGAAAGGATTAAATCCGCTTCCTACAAAAAGAGATATAGAGCACTCGTTGTTTTTGAGAGGGAAGTAGATGAAAAATCTCTTAAGGAGGCTCTGGAAAAGTTGAAGACCGTAATTCATCAGAGAACTCCGAAGAGGGTTGAGCACAGAAGGGCTGATAAGGTGAGAGTGAAGAGGGTTTACGATACAAGGCTTCTGTTGCTGAGAGGAAATAAAGCGGTCATCGAAATTGAGGCTGAAGGAGGGCTCTACATAAAGGAACTCGTTAGCGGAGATGAGGGAAGGACTAAACCAAGCTTGGCTGAGCTGCTCGGAATAAATTGCTACGTTGACAAGCTTGATGTCGTCTGGATTTACGACACTACTTGAAACGCATATCCAAGCTTTCTACTCCAGCGATTCTCTTTAACTCTTCCAACTTTTCCTCGCAGAAGGTTATCAGATGCCAGTACTCCTTGTTGGTTATTCTACCAGCCATCAGCATTGAATTCGCCCAGCTGTCAATAATTTCGATGTCATCAGAAAAAAGCTCTACAGCCGTCTCATCCGCCATTTCCTTGTATTTGTTAAACCACCTTTCAACAAGTTCCTTAGCCCTATCAATTTCAGAACTCAATACTACCACACCCCTTAGCTCCCTCAACAATCGCCTCGTAAATCGGACATCTTTTACATTTCTCCTCGCTGAAATCTTCGTAAATGCAATCAACAGCTGGATCGTAAATGCACTTCATTAAAAAATGTTAAAAATTGGAGGATTTAAATTTACTCCTTCTTTTCAAACCACTTGCACTTCTTAATGACGGTGTACTTGCTTATGCACCAGTAGAAGGGCCAGTGAATAATTTTGCAGTAGCCTACGAGATCCGCTGGAGGGAACTTGGTGTTGGGAATTATGGGTTTAAGCCACTTGCAGTCCTTGCATATGTGCGGAAACTGCTTCACGAATTCTTCCTGCTCTTTCGTCCACACGGCAGGCTTTGGACCGGCATCTGGAGGAAAGCTAAATTCGACATGCGAGCTCATGGTCATCACTCCTCCACATGCTCCTCTTCAGCAACCTCACCGACCTTAAACTTGCCGTAAACCGGTTTGCCCGGATAGTTGTCCTTTCCCCAGACGTCGATGCTCTTCGTTCTGTCAATCCAAGCGAACCTCCTGCTTTCGGCAAAACCAGCCTTCTTCGGCTGGTTGGGCATCGCTCTTATGAACTTTCCAGCGAAGTTCTCTGTCCTCGTTCTTGCCTCTCCAGTGT
>NZ_WANY01000242.1:0-6201 GCF_015521575.1 Ferroglobus sp. | reverse complement strand
TTCCACTGTCTTTAAGCCACGCATGTTCCGGGCCAACACCGGGGTAATCCAAGCCAGCGGCGATGCTGTGAGTAGTAGCTATTTGCCCATCCTCATCTTGGAGGAAATAGGAAAGCATTCCGTGGAGAACTCCTTTTCTACCGGCTGAAAGAGATGCTGAATGTTTTCCGCTCTCAATTCCCTTCCCTCCAGCCTCAACTCCAACAAGCCTGACCTTCGTGTTCAAAAACTCGTGGAATATTCCTATCGCGTTGCTACCCCCTCCAACGCATGCTACTATCATATCGGGTAGATACCCTTCTTTTCTCATTATCTGCTCCCAAGTCTCCTTCCCTATAACGGATTGAAAGTCTCTGACCATAATTGGATAGGGATGCGGTCCAACAACGGAGCCTATGAGGTAATGGGTAAATTCAAAACTTGAAACCCAGTCTCTCAAAGCTTCGTTTATCGCATCTTTTAAAGTCCTACTTCCGCTCTCTACGGGAATTACATTCGCTCCAAGTATTTTCATTCTGAAAACGTTCATCTTCTGCCTCTCCACGTCTTCAGCTCCCATGTAAATGTCTGTTTTCAGCTCAAACAAAGCTCCCGCTATTGCTGTCGCAACACCATGCTGTCCAGCTCCGGTTTCAGCGATGAGTCGAGTTTTTCCCATTCGTTTTGCAAGCAAAGCCTGTCCGATAGTGTTGTTTATCTTGTGAGCTCCGCTGTGAAGTAAATCTTCCCTTTTTAAATAGATTTTAGCCCCTCCTACTTTTTTGCTAAGATTTCTGGCAAAATACAGCGGAGTCGGTCTGCCGGCATAGTTCCTCAGATAAAAATCAAACTCTTCCCAGAAGCTTTCATCCTTTTTCACTTTTCTATAAGCTTTTTCAAGCTCCATTAAAGGAGGAACTAATGTTTCGGGAACGTACATTCCCCCGAATTCCCCAAACTTCACGTTTCCACCTCAAACCCAAGTTTCTCAAAAACCTCTATCGCTTTTTCAAGATGTTCTTCCCTGATGAGAAGGTGATCGGTGAAATAGGAAGAGAATACCAAGACGGGAATTTCTTCCTCCGCTAACGCATTCGAAATTTTTGCTATGAAGCCTACAGTGGAAAAGTCCATTTTTGCGTCGAATGTGATTAGCTTGAACCCTCCCTCAACTTCTTGACAATCCATTTTCTCAGCTTCCTTTTCCCTCAAAACGAGAGTAAAGCCTTTGTAGTTAATCGCTGCAAAGAATTCAACCTCCCGTAAACTGTCAGTTCTTGCGATCGCAAAATTTTCCCTATCTATCAGAACCTTCAACATAACTCACCACTTCTTCGAATCTCACTCCTTCGTGAACGATTTTGTGGAGTATTCTTACAACTCTCGTCGGATTTTCGCTCTGAAAAACATTTCTTCCAGCCGCCACTCCAGCAGCTCCGCAAATTAGAGCTTTTTCAACCATCCTAAAGAAGTCAGCTTCAGCTGTCTTTCCCCCTCCAGCGATTACGACGGGAATTTTCGCGTATTCCACTACCTCATCCATCTCCTCAACGAATGGCACTTTTACAATATCCGCTCCAAGCTCGTAGGCAACCCTTGCCGCATGCTTAACGGTATTTAAATTCCTTTCTCCCTTCGGGTAGCTCATCACGAGCAACGGCATTCCGTAAGAATCGCATATCTCCGAAATTAGTCCAAGCTTTTCAAGCTGCTCTCCCTCGTTTTCTGCACCAATGTTTACGTGAACGCTTACACCATCAGCTCCAAGCGCTATAGCTTTCTCGACACTCGTCACGAGCTTTTTATTTTCCGGCTTTCCAAGCTTGGTCGATGCGCTGAGGTGAATTATCAAAGCTACATCAGAATTTTGTAGAATCTCAGAGCTCTTGACAACCCCTTTGTGCAAAACCACCGCATCCACATAGTTTTCTATTAAACCTATGAGGGAGTCAATGTTTTCCAGTCCCACTTCTGGCTTTGTAATTCCATGATCCATCGGGACGATAACGGTTCTCCCGTTTCTAAGAATTCTCCCTAACCTCCTCCTCTTCCCGATCAACAAATACCACCTCTCGCTTTTTTAACGAATTCTTTCACGAGAATTTCATTTTTCTCCCCATACGCCTCAACTCCGCTTGAAACGTCAACTCCGATGGGTTTGACGAAATTAACCACTCTTCCCACGTTTTCAGGAGTTAACCCTCCAGCAAGAATTACATCAAACCTCTCCGCAAGAATTCTGCTGATCCTATGATCGTGCTGCTCTCCGCTTCCTCTTCCGGTATCGAGGAGAATGAAATCCGAATTGTACAGTTCTATCTCGTTACCAATCTTTTCAGCTTCCTTTTTCGGATTCCTGCTTTTCTTGGGAACTTTAAAAGCTTTCATAACTTTTACGCCAAGCTCTCTAACAGCCTCAACAGTTTCTGGCTTTGCGTTGGAGTGAATCTGAACGAAACTCGCTTCGGTTTTTTCTATCAAAAACTGCCTTTCCTTTTCGTTTTTAAGAGTTGAAACCACGAATACCGGAATTTTAGCCGAATGAATTATTTCCTTGGCTTTAGCCAAAGAGACCCTTCTTTTCGATTCGGTCTCAACAACAACTCCTCCGAAGTCAGCGTATTTTTCTACGATTTCAAGCTCTTTCAGAGTTTTTATCCCGCAGATTTTCACGATCATCTGCACATCTCCACGAAATTCCTGATAATCCTCAACCCTTCACTCCTCGGAGTTAACACGCTTTCTGGATGAAACTGAACCCCTTCGATGGGTTTCTTTTTATGCCTAATTCCCATGACGATTCCTTCCTTGCACTTTGCGGAGATTTCAAAACCCTTCGGGACTTTCAGCACGGCCAGAGAATGATACCTTGCTGCCACAAGCGGATTCCTTACACCTTCGAAAATCGTTTTTCCGTCGTGCTCAACCTCGCTTGGCTTTCCATGAACCGGATGAACCTTTCCAACCTCCCCTCCAAAAACGTAAGCTATTATCTGATGTCCCAAACAAACTCCCAATATGGGAGCGTCGATTTCCAACACTATTTCCGGACTGTTTCCGACTTCCTTTTTGTTTTGAGGTGAGGAGGGGCCAGGAGAGATTACTATTCCATCCGGATTCATTTTTTTGATTTCGTTAATTGAGACTGTGTTGCTTACAACCTTAACTCTGTCAAAAAGCGACACGTATTCGGCTAAATTCCAAACGAACGAGTCCCGATTGTCAACAATAACGATCATTCTACCACCTCAAGGGCTTTTAAAACTGCTCTCATCTTCTTCTCGGTCTCGTAAAATTCCCTTTCGGGATTCGAATCAGCAACAATACCGGCTCCAGCTCTTATTCGATAAGCATCGTCTATCTCCACCATCCTTATGGCTATAGCCATATCAGCTGAATTGTTAACGGAAAAGTATCCGACGCAACCTCCGTAAACTCTCCTTTTGGACTTCTCCAGCTCATCTATTATCTCCATAGCTCTGATTTTAGGAGCTCCAGTTAGTGTTCCTGCTGGAAAAGCAGCTTCCATTGCCTCAAAACAGCTCATGTCCTCTCTAAGCTCTCCAACAACTTCACTCTCTATATGCTGCACGTGGCTGTACTTTATCACCTCCATGAACTTCGTCACTTTAACGCTTCCAGCCTTGCAAACCTTTCTGACATCGTTTCTTGCGAGATCTACGAGCATAACATGTTCAGCTCTCTCCTTCTCATCGGAGAGAAGAGATTCCGCTATCTTCGAATCTTCCTCCTCATCTCTACCTCTTCCAGCTGTTCCGGCGATGGGATTTATTTTCAGGATGTTGTTTTCGACAGATGCCATGGTTTCCGGAGAAGCACCAACCAGACTCTTTTCGAACTCAAGGAGGAACATGTACGGACTCGGATTTATCCTTCTCAGATTCAGATAAATCTGTAATGGAGATAAGTCGGAGGAAACTCTGTATTCTCTTGACAAAACAACCTGAAATATTTCCCCCTCGTATATGTAATCCTTCGCCTTGGAGACCATTTCGATGAAATCATCCTTATCTGCGTCGCATCCCAAAATGTTGGAATTTTCTTTCTCCTCTTTAATCTCGCTTCTCTTAGCTTTTTCAATAATTCTTTCCGGATTCGATTCAGCAGAGTTTAAGCTCAAAAAGTACGTCTGCTTATTTACGTGATCCACCATGAAAATTTCCTTGTAAAATCCGAATTCGGATTTTTCTCTTACCTCCCCTCCAAGGTAGTTCTGGACCGCATCGTAGGCAATGTATCCGACGAATCCTCCGACGAATTTTCCTTCAGCTTTTTCGAATTTTGCTATTTCTTTTAAAGCTTTAAACGGGTTTGTTTCTCCGGAAAATTTCTTTCCATCGACTTTCGTTCCCTTCCCACTTATTTCAACAACGAACTCCGGATTTGCACCGATGTAGGAGAACCTCGCTCTCTTCTCGTGCTTGGTGGCTGATTCAAGTAAGAAAGGATAGTCCTCATCTCTCAAAGCAGAGTAAATCTTTACCGGCTCAACGAATTCAAATCTCCTTAGAAACATTGATTATCTCCTCCAGCTTTTTAACAGCTTCCCCAGAAAGAGCGTGTTTAACGACTTCAACGCACTCATCGAGCTCACCAAATTCGGTGGAATAGAGAGCCAAACTTGCATTGACAAGAATAAACGTTCTATCTTCCTCCAAACCTCTTCCGGAAAGTACAGCAGCAATTCTTTTCGCGCTTTCCTCCGGAGAAAAGCATGGGACTATTTTCGCTCTTTTAACTCCAAAATCTTCCGGCTTTAATTTGTAAATTTCGATTTCGCGATTCACCTCAGCGACGACCGTTTCATTTTTCGGACTGACTTCATCCAAGCCGCTTCCGTGAACAACGACTCCCCTCTTAACGCCAAGAATTTTCAACGCTTCGGCGACCTTTTCGACAAGATCTTCTGAGAAAACACCTACAAGCTGATAGGAAGGGTTTGCGGGATTCGCTAAAGGTCCGAGGACGTTGAAGATCGTTCTTATCCCCAGCTCCCTCCTCACGCCCATAACTTTTTTGAGAGAATCGTTGTAGAGGGGGGCGAAGAGGAAAGTGAAATTCGTTCTGTCCAAAACTTCTTTCGCCTCTTCCGGCTTCAAGTCTACTTTAACTCCAAAAGCTTCGAGGACGTTGGCGGAACCGCTCTTAGAGGTGATCGATCTGTTTCCGTGCTTGGCGACTTTTCTAAAAAGAGAAAGAATTATGGCTGAAGCTGTGCTAACGTTTATGGTTAAAGCCTTATCCCCTCCAGTTCCGCAGGTGTCGCAAACCTCGCCAAAGTTAACTTTCAAAGCCTTGTCCCTCATCGCTTTTGCAAAGCCGGCAAGCTCCTCAGCTGTGAAGCCCTTGGTTTGGAGGGCAGAAAGATAGGCAGCTATTTTTATCGGACTCTCTTCAACCAATTGGTTGTAGAGTTCGTAAGCCTCCTCAAAGCTCAAATTTTTTCTTTCAACAATTTTACTCAGCATAGTTTGGCCTCCACAAAAGATTTTACAACCTCCTCAGTCCTCTCAGCTTTCATAAAAGCAGTTCCTATCAAAGCTGCGTCGGCAAACCTTAAAGCTATTCTCAGATCCTCCAAATTCGTTATTCCGCTCTCGCTAATTTTCACAAAACTGTTTGGAATTAATTTGGACAACCGCCTCGTAATTTCAACACTCCCATCGTCCTTCTCAAGCTTTCCAATGTCTCTGTTGTTTATCCCGACTATCGGGGTTTTTGTTTCCAGAGCCATTTTAACTTCCGTTTCGCTGTGAACTTCAACAACGCTCTCAATCCCGTGCTCCAAAGCGAAATCAACGAACTCCGAAGTTTTCTCTCCAAGAATTCTCGGCACTATCAAAATCGCATCTCCGTCAGCTTCGGCAGTTCTTTCAATTTCGTTTTTACTCGTTATGAAATCCTTTCTCAAGACTGGAAGCTGAGAATATTTGCAGATCTGCTTAAACAGTTCGAAGTTCCCCTTGAAATACCTTGTTTCGGTTATGTATGAAATTCCCGCCACGTTGCAGCTCTCGTATATTTCCAGTATTTTAAACGGATCTCTACCCTTGAGCAGATCTCCGTATTTGGGAGAATGGACTTTTATCTCAGCTACAATTGGGTTCAACCTCTCCTTTATTCTCCTTCTGATCATGTTTGACAAGTTTATTCCCATATTATAAGATTGAACTCGTTTATTGTATTTAAACTTTGCTAAAG
>NZ_WANY01000241.1:0-3011 GCF_015521575.1 Ferroglobus sp. | reverse complement strand
AGGCATCTCTGGTCTTTTTTGACCTCATATTTGTTAATGATCTGCATATCGTTCACCATTATCTCCGTGGTGGAGTTTTTTGAACTGATGTCAGATATAGCTGGAGAAAAATTGAGCTTGGGCTTACCAAACATGTTTGTTTACGTTTCTGCAGTTCTCCCAATTTTGATTTTTGCTCACGTTTTTGCTGTAATTAAGGCTATAAAAATTATGGAATTTAATGTAGAGAATTTCGACTTAAATAAGGTTGGATTACTTATGATCTATGTGATTGCGTTCTGGCTTCTTGCAGCTGAATTGCCCGAGCATTTCCCTTTCGTTGAAATTATCGTGCTGCTGTCAGAACTTGTGTATGTTGCTTCCTTTCCAGTACTACTCTTACTTCTCTATTTCACGTTGAAGGAGAAAAGAATAGAGCATGCGATAGTGCAGTTGCCTTTAAATTCTGTCGATAAGCTTGTGGGGATTCCTTTAGCTTCTTCTATCTTTTCGCTGGCGGTCTTCATGGGTATCAACGGCTACATGGATGAATACAACTTGCTTGAGGCATTTTCCATAGCGGTTTTCATAATCTCGGGAGAGCTTTATCGGAGGAGCATATTTAAGATGAGGAGGCTCTTCAGTTGAGTAAATTTATTTATCTAAAGGAGCTTCGTAGAGCTATGAGGATTTCAGAGGTTGCAGATGGAGTATATGCAGTCGACACGGAAATAGGGGGAGAGAAAGGCATTGTTTTCTCCTACATCGTCGATAGGGGGGATGTGGCAGTAGTTGAAACGGGAGCGGAGAAGACTTCCGGAGTTTTCCCAGAAGTTTTCGAGGAGCTTGGAATAAAGCCGGAGAAAGTTAAATTTATTGCTGTCACTCACGTTCACCTCGATCATGGTGGGGCGGCTGGAAGTCTCGTGAGAATTTGCGAAAAAGCGAAAGTTATAGTGCATCCGCGAGGAGCGGAGCATTTGATAAATCCCGAAAGGCTTTGGAGAGCTTCGAAGAGAGTTTTAAACGAAATTGCGGAAATTTACGGAAAACCTTTACCGATTGAGGATAGCAGAATAGTCGTTTCGGAAGATAACTCGGAGTTTACCTTGGGAAATAGCAAAATAAAGGTCGTTCACACTCCGGGACACGCTCCACACCATCAGTCCTTCGTTTTAGATAAAATTCTCTTTCCCGGGGATTCTGCCGGAGTTTATAAAGATGGTCATGTCATTCCTACCACTCCTCCGGTTTTCAATTTCGAAAAAGCGGTGGAGTCAATAAGAAAAATGAGAAGGTTGAATGTGGAGAGGATAGCTTACACCCACTTCGGAATTGGGGAGAAAGAGATGCTCGATAGGATTGAAGAGAAGCTTTTTGAGTGGAAAGACTTGGCTCTTTCTTGCGAAAGCGTTGAAGGAATGCATGAGAAGCTGCTTGAAGTTGACGAAGATTACAGGTTTTTCTGGGAGTGGTTGAAAAAGTCGAAGTTTGCTGAAAGTTACTTCCATCTCGCTTTGAGAGGGTTTATGGAGGCTGTTGGGAGATGATGGTGAATTTCGTTACGACGAATGAGGGGAAGTACCAGGAGGTTAAGAGGATAGCGGAAGAGTATGGAGTAGATGTCTCTTGGCTGAACTACCGCTATGACGAGTTTCAGGGAGAAAACTTGGAAGAAGTTGCTTTAAAAAGCGCAAAACATTTGGCTAAGAAGGTCGAGCCAATGTTCGTAATAGAGGACAGTGGACTTTTCGTGGAGGCTTTAAAGGGATTTCCCGGAGTTTACTCTTCCTACGTTTTCAAAACGATAGGTAACGAGGGGATTTTAAAGCTGATGGAGGGTGTTGAGAACAGAAGAGCAAAATTCGTTGCTGTTGTGGTCTTTTACGACGGCTCCGAATTTCACGTCTTTAGAGGCGAGGTGGAGGGAAGAATAGCTGAGGAAATTAGGGGCACTCACGGGTTTGGCTTTGATCCAATTTTCGAATACCAAGGAAGGACTTTCGCAGAAATGGGAGAGGAAAAGAATAAAGTCAGTCACAGAAAAAGAGCTTTTCAAAGCTTTTTCGAGTGGCTCACAAAAAATTTTTAAATCTTCCTTCGAATCTGGTGATGCTATGGCACGAATGCATGCGAGGAGAAAGGGAAAATCAGGGTCCAAGAGAGTTTACAGAGAAGGTAAACCACCGTGGGTTGACATGAGTCCGGAAGAAGTGGAGAAGAAAGTCGTGGAGCTTTACAAGGAAGGATACGAGCCAAGTATGATCGGAATGATCCTCAGAGATAGGTACGGTATTCCGTCGGTTAGGCAGGTGACGGGAAAGAAGATCACGAAGATTCTGAAGGAGCACGGAATAGAGATTAAGATTCCCGAAGATCTCAAGGCTCTAATAAAGAAAGCCATCAATTTGAGGAAGCACTTGGAGGTTCACAAAAAGGACATCCACAACAGAAGAGGTTTGCAGCTGATCGAAGCGAAAATCTGGAGACTTAGCGAGTACTATAAAGAAAAAGGAGTCCTTCCAAAAGACTGGAAGTACGATCCACAGAGGCTTGAGATCGAGCTTTCAAAGTAGTGGATGCGAAAAGTTCTTGAAATTATTTCGGCTTACGGTCACGAGAACATCAAAGCTACCCATAAAACCACTTTTGAAATAACCAAAGAAAAGGATCTCACTCCAAGAGGGGATTGCATAATTGGTGTTAGGGCTGATAAATCCATTAGGGATATAAACGATGATCTGAAGAGGATTTTGAGAAGAGAGGTGAGGGTTGAAGTCGTTTTGAACCTTCCAGATTACGGTCTTGAAGAGAGGCTCTTCGGCTTTGGCTCGAAAAGGATGAGTTTTGAAGACGAAAATGATGTGGTCGTTAGAAAGAGCGATTTTGTTTGCGGAAGAACTTTGCTGATCAAATCCAACAAAGCAGCGAGAGACTTAAATCGGGAATTTGTGGAACTTTTAAGGGATAGGAAGACACTTATCGAAATGCTCGTAGTTGTGGAAAAGTGATAAATACCATAATTTTAGTTT
>NZ_WANY01000240.1:0-7775 GCF_015521575.1 Ferroglobus sp. | reverse complement strand
CTTGAAGGCTGTGGGTTAAAGCGTAAAAGTAAGCGTTCCCGAGTATGTCCGAAATTCTCCCAAGTATTATTACAAGTTGTAGGAACATTGCGAAAACGGCAAAGGAAGTTAACGTTACCATAACGAAACCGGATTCCTGAAAGATTTTAAGAGCATCGTAGATCAATAAGATTGTTAGCAAGACGGTGGGGGCAAGAAGGAGAGACATAACCGGAACTTCAAGGCGAGGATCCCATTTTTCAGTAGTTTTTATAGAGGTTAAAAAAGAAAGAATTAGGAGAAAAATAAAAGCTGCGACGATGATGAATTTATTTTCAAGTGTCTTTCTTCCAGCTATTGAAGCCAGTACGAGTCTAACTCCCAGATATAGCAAAAGCAGACTGAAAAATCCGGAGTAAACATGAAAGTAATGAAAAAAGTCATGCCAGAAAGGTTTAAAGAAGTGCTCTACAACTTCTCCAAATCCGATAAAGCCGTTAAATAAAATACCAGAGGCAATGTAATTCCAGCCACCAATTTCCAGTTTTCTTTCAGCGGTGACGATTATTAATGCCGAGATCGAACAAATTAAGAAGTTGAAAAAGCCCGAATAATAGTGGACGTATATCTCGTTCAGATCGTAGTGTTCCTTAATCTGGTTTTCGATTGAATCTCCGCTGAAATATACATCTGAATTCACTAACAAAAAAGATGCTAAAAGGAAAATGAATGCAGCAGATAGTAACGCAAGCCTCATAATTTTTCCTGTAGCTTCTTCTTGAAGTTCTCCACAAGTACATTTGCCATATTTTCTCCAACGTATTTTGACAACTCCTCCTTTAGTTCCGAAAACAAGCTATCAAGCGTATTGTCGTCTTTTCTGCAGGTTTTCAGCAGTAAGCTTAGGATGCCTCTTTTTTCCGGGTTCACAGAATATATGTGGTATTTGTCAACTCTCTTCACATCTACGATTCCGTACTTTTTTAAATGCTTAAGATGATAGGAAACAAGAGGTTGATCCAATTTGAGATACTCGGCTATTTCAAGAACGGACATGCTTTTCTCCATTAAAGCAAGCAGTATTCTAACTCTCGTCGGATCGCTCAGTGCTTTAAATATCGAAATGTTCAGTGCTTCGTACATTTTAATATCGTTAACTACCAATGAATAGAAATAATTTTTTATTCTTTCAATTACTGCTTCTTACGATGGAAGTATTCAAAGGTGTTTACGCCTACGTGTGGGGATCCGCTTTCAGCGACTGTTCGAACGCTTACATTATCAAAGGAGACTCCACGATAATAGTTGACCCGGGGAGCTATAAAAGCTACACGAACCTTTTCGGACTTATGAGGAATGACGGGATCGAGGAAGTCGATTACGTATTTGCAACGCATTTACACAAAGATCACATCGAAAGCGCTCCCATGTTTTTGAGAAAAGGAGCTTTATTATCCTACAGCGAAAAAGAGAGGAGGAGTCACCACTTCAACATAAAGCCGGATTTCGAAATGCCAAGAGTTGTTGATTTTGGAATAAGAATTGAAGTTCTCGAAACTCCCGGGCATACAGAGGGGAGCCTGACCTTCTACATTCCCGAGTACTCCGCTGCCATAACCGGAGATTTGTTTTTCGAGAATGGAATTCCAGGAAGATGGGATCTGGCTGGGGGGAGTAGAGAAAGTCTGATAAAATCACTTGAAAAAATTTCGAACCTTGAACTGGAATTCGTTCTTCCCGGACACGGAAGAATTTTCAGCGGAAGGAAGGGAATCGAGGCTTTAATTGAAAAAGCGATACATATCGCTTCAAAATATTAAACAGAGCAAAATATCAAAGTTTCGAGAGATAAAAATTAATTTAGGAGCGGAAAGTTCCTATGATGATAGTAACTCTTGACAAGTTCTTCCCTCTTTTTGAAAAGGAGGAAGAGAATAAGGAGTTTGTAAAATTCTCCCAAGAGCTTAAGGAGTATCACGAGAGGTTGCTTAAGGAGGTTGAGAAGGTTTACGAAATTGCTAAAAAAGCGAGGGCTTTAGGACTCGATCCCTCTACGGAAGTGGAAATTCCCGTTGCAAAAAATATGGCGGAGAGAGTTGAAAAGCTTCTAAAAATAGATGGGATAGCTAAAAAAATTGTTGAACTTGAGGAAGAAGGGCTTTCAAGAGAGAAAATCTGTTTTGAAATAGCGAAATGCATAATAGAAGGCGAATTTGGGAATTTCAGCAGAGAAGAAGCTTTGGATAAAGCAGTTAGGGCGGCTGTAGCAATTCAAACGGAGGGGGTTGTTGCAGCACCCATAGAGGGGATTGCTAAGGTTAAAATAGATAAAAACTTCGACGGAACCGAGTTCTTGAAAATATACTATGCCGGACCGATAAGGAGTGCCGGTGGTACAGCCCAAGTCATTTCCGTTTTGGTTGGAGATTACGCAAGGAGATTGCTCGGTTTGGATAGGTACAAGCCAACTGAAGAGGAGATTTTAAGATACTGCGAGGAAATTCCCCTCTACAAAAAAGTTGCGAATTTGCAGTATTTGCCGAGCGATAAGGAAATCAAGCTTATAGTTTCCAACTGTCCGGTTTGCATAGACGGAGAGCCTACGGAGGATGTGGAGGTTAGCGGATACAGAAATCTGCCGAGGGTTGAGACTAACAGAGTTAGGGGAGGGATGGCTTTAGTCATAGCTGAGGGAATTGCTTTAAAAGCTCCAAAGCTGAAAAAGATAGTCGAGGCTATAGGAATAGACGGCTGGGAGTGGCTGGACGAACTCATAAACAAAGGGGAAGAAGATGAAGAGGAGGCTGTTGTAAAGCCCAACGACAAATATCTTTCGGATATAGTTGCCGGAAGACCAGTTTTCTCCCACCCCTCAAGGAAGGGAGGCTTCAGACTTCGTTACGGAAGAGCGAGAAACTCCGGTTTCGCCACTGTGGGTATAAACCCGGCTACGATGGTTTTAATGGACGGATTCATAGCTATCGGCACTCAGCTGAAAGTAGAACGTCCGGGGAAAGCCGGAAGTGCCGTGCCGGTAACGAGCATTGAAGGACCGACTGTAAGACTGAAGAACGGAGATGTTTTAAGAGTGGACAGCTACGAGGAGGCTTTAGCTATTAAGGATCAGGTGGAGAAAATATTGGATCTCGGAGAGATTCTGATAAACTTCGGAGACTTCCTTGAGAACAACCATCCTCTCGTGCCATCATCTTACGTTTACGAGTGGTGGATTCAGGAAGTTGAAAAGGTTTTGCCGAGGAAAGATTATAGAAAGATAAGCGAGGACGAGGCTTTGAAGCTTTGCGATGAGTATGGAATTCCGCTACACCCGAACTACACATACCTCTGGCACGACATAAGCTTCGAAGAAGCCAAGTACTTGCAGGAATGGGTCAGTAGAGGAAAGGTGGAAGGAAAATACGGGAAGAGCTGCTTAACGCTGGAAATGGACGTGAAAGGAAAGGAAATTCTTGAAAAAATTCTTCTTCCCCACAAGGTTAGGGATGGAAGGATCGTCATCGAGCAGTGGAAGGTTTTCGTCAGATGCTTGGGCTTGGACGAGAACTTGAAAATCGTCAAAACTTGCGAGGAAGCTAAAGACGGACTTGAGTTCGTGAGAAAAGTTTCTGGATTAGATGTTAGAGCGAAAGCTCCTACAAGAATAGGAGCGAGAATGGGACGTCCAGAGAAATCGAAGGAGAGGGAGATGAAACCTCCTCCACACATCCTTTTCCCAGTCGGCTTGGCTGGGGGAAAGCAGAGAGACATTAAAACAGCTTTAGAGTATAAAGGAAATGGGGAGAAGGGAGTTATAGAGGTCGATCTCGCTTTGAGAATTTGCAAGGAATGCGGGAAGGAAACTTTCTGGTTGAAGTGCGAATGCGGAGGTTTGACAGAGCAGATCTATCAGTGTCCGAGGTGCGGAAGCAAGACAAAATCAGAAGTCTGTAAGAGCTGCAGAATTGAGACGAGAGGGTACAAAACTTGGAAGATAAACATAAAGGAGCTTTACGAGAAAGCCAAGAGTAACTTGAAACTCAATGCGGAGGGAGTTGTTAAGGGGGTTATAGGCTTAACCTCCAAGAACAAGTTCGCTGAAAGACTTGAAAAGGGAATTTTGAGGGCTTTCCACGGAGTTAGTGTGTTTAAAGACGGGACTATAAGATACGACATGACAGACTTACCATTAACTCACTTCAAGCCGAAGGAAATAGGAGTTAGTGTGGAAAAGCTCAGAGAGCTTGGATACAGGTACGATTACAAAGGAAACGAGTTGAAGAGGGACGATCAGATAGTCGAATTAAAGCCGCAGGACATAATTCTTTCGAAAAAGGCTGCTAAATACCTTGTAAAGGTTGCAAAGTTCATAGACGATCTTCTTGTCAGATTCTACGGATTGGAACCTTTCTACAATGTAGAGAAGGAAGAAGACTTGATAGGACACCTCGTTATAGGATTGGCTCCACACACCTCTTCTGGAGTTTTAGGGAGAATTATCGGAATAGTTGATGTCAACGCTGGATACGCTCATCCGTATTTCCACGCTGCCAAGAGGAGAAACTGCGACGGGGATGAGGACTGCGTTATGCTCCTCTTGGATGGTTTGCTGAACTTCTCAAGGGAGTTCCTGCCTGAGAAGAGAGGGGGACAGATGGACGCACCTCTCGTTTTGACGACAATCCTCGATCCGAAGGAGGTTGACAGCGAGGTTCACAACATGGACATCGTCGAAAGGTATCCTCTCGAATTCTACGAAGCAACTTTGAGATTTGCCTCTCCTAAGGACGTTGTTGAGTACATCGAGAGAGTTGAGGATAGGCTGAAAGATGAAAGCAAGTACTACGGATTGAAATTCACCCACGACACGGAGGACATCTCTTTGGGAGTTAAGGAAAGTTCCTACAAGAGCCTTGGGTCTATGGAGAGCAAAGTTAAAGCTCAGATGGGGCTGGCTGAGAAAATCGTTGCGGTTGACGAGAACGACGTGGCTGAGAGAGTCATAACCTCCCACTTCCTTCCAGACATCATCGGAAACCTGAGAGCTTTCTCAAGGCAGGAGTTCAGATGCATAGACTGCAATCAGAAGTATAGAAGAGTGCCTCTCAGCGGCAAATGTAAGTGCGGAGGAAAAATCGTGTTGACTGTTCACGAAGGTGGGATAGTGAAGTACCTGAACGTCAGTAAAGACCTTGCTGAGAAGTACGCCGTGAGCAATTACACAAAGCAGAGGCTGAAGCTGATTGAGGTGGAAATTAAATCCCTCTTCGAAAGCGAACTTGAGAGGCAGGTGAAGATAAGTGAGTTCTTTTAAAGTGCAAATTTTTGGAGCCGGAGCTTTGGGATCTTTATTCGGAGCTTTAATTCAGGAAGCGGGCTACGATGTTCACTTCGTCGCAAGGGGAAAGCAGCTTGGGGCTTTAAAAAAATCTCTTAGGGTTGAGGGATTGAGAAAGATGGAGTTGAAGGTAAAGGTGAGCGACAAAGCTGTAAACGCAGACGTTACCTTTGTTACTGTAAAAGCCTACGATACCGAAAATGCGGCAAAATCGCTGGCTAAGGTAAATCCGGGTGTTGTTTGTAGCTTGCAAAACGGAATAGGTAACGAAGAAATTCTTGCCAGATATCTGGATAACGTCGTTGGGGGAGTGACGACCTACGGAGCTAATTTAAAAGACTTCGGAGTCGTCGTTTTCGCTGGAGAAGGTGTGACTTACATCGGGGAATTCAAGGGAGAGGGTGTGGAGAAGGTGGAAGAAGTTCTCAGAAGCTCGGGAATAAACGTTGAAATCGTTGAGGATATAAGGGAGAAAATCTGGGAAAAAGCTGTGGTGAATTCGGTTATAAATCCTATAACGGCGATATTCAAAGTGAAAAACGGAGAAATCTTGAAAAACGAATTTCTTTGGGAGATAGCTGAGAAAACTGCAAAGGAATCTGAAAACGTTGCAAAAAGCATTGGATACGACATTGATGCCGTAAATGCTGTTAAAACTGTGGCGGAAAAAACAGCCGAAAACATCTCTTCAATGCTTCAGGATGTGCTCAGGAATAGGAGAACGGAGATAGATTTTATCAACGGAGCTATAGTTAGGGAAGGTTTGAAAAAAAATCTGGACGTCTGCTACAACAGTTTTTTATGGAAGGCGGTTAAAGCGATCGAAAAGGTGAGAGGTTGAAAGAAGTCTTGGTGGTTTTAACTTCCGCTTCGCCCATTTCCGAGCTGAGAGGGGGGATTCCTCTCGCCTTATATTTCGGCTTCTCTCCGATTGAAGCGTATTTTCTTGCCGTTCTCGGAAACATGATCCCGGTTCCGGTAATTCTTCTTCTTTTAAAAAGAGTAGAGAGGATAATAGAGATATTTCCGGTGATTGGAAAAATTTACAATAAGTGCGTTGATTTGGCAGTGAGAAGGAAAAGTGTCGTGGAAAAATACGGCTATATCGGCTTGACTATTTTCGTTTCAATTCCTCTGCCGGTAACTGGGGCTTGGACAGGAACGCTGATAGCTTTTCTCCTTAGAATGAACCCCCTGAAGTCCGTGATTTTTATATACCTTGGGATTCTCATCGCTGGAATAGTTGTTCTTACGGTTAGTCTAACTCCCGCAATGCTCTGAGAAGTTGTTTCAGACATTTTTCGGTCTTTCCTTCGCTGGTATGAATACAACGACTTAGATTCTATCATGCTAAAATCTTTTCAAGTTATGTAGCGTTACGAATAAAAAACTGGAATTTTACAGCTTTTCTTTTTCTTTTAATTTATTCGAGGGGTTTTAAATTCCATAGCTTTTAAAAAGCCTGCTCAAAACTTCGAGAGAAAACCAGATTTTTAAATAAACTCTTCTGTAGAATTATAGTCATATGTTGGAGTGTATTAGTCATAGAGATTTCGAGTTAATATATAAAATATATAAAATTTTTTATTTCGGCATAGGTGTTGCGGAAGCCACGATATATTCTTATATAGACTCAAGCTATTACTGGCCGAAGAATCCGGCAATAGATCGTCTGCCGTCCGCATCCTGATCAGAGATTCCTCGCAATGAAATATTTCAGTAGTTTTTGTTGTTCTGGCGTCAGGGAGAACTGTTTAAGCCTACCTATCTTTTTGTTGATAATTGTTGGATTTCCGTCATTATGCAGCGGGTCCACGAAATACAGGATTGATATTTTAAGTTCTGCCGGTTTCATCTCTCCTAAATCTCCGTATCGCTTCCGGTAGTAGCGTTCTTTGATGAAATCGGCCACTGCGCTCACCATAATTCGAAGATTGTAATAATATTTGCTCCCGAGCCTGATTCCCTCACCGAGAAGCTGTGACGATTCCAGATTCCTGTTCATTTCATCTATGGATGATTGTGGCACCTCTCTCGGATCGAAGATCGCAACTGGAAACCAACTAATGTAATACCCACCCCGCTCAAAGTATATCGATATACGCGGGTTATATTTCTCATAATGTCTGAAGTATTTCTCTGCCTCATTAAAAGATGAGATCAGCGCTGTAAACAGTGAGATGGGAAGGTCGTTGTAATAGTAGTCCTCTGTGCTACTGTACCATCCGGTGAATTTGCTCAGTGCGGTTGATACGGTTTCGATCTCTTCTTTGGTGCCTTCTCTGGTTTTAAAGATATGCCAACTTTTATCCGCCAAGTCCATGTAGTCAGCAATTGTTCCAATCTTTTCCAGCTTGACCTTCAGCTTAACCGGGCGGATGAATTCGAGCTTCTCGGGATCTTCGGGGAAAGGATAGAGAGATTTTGTGAAAATTTCCTCCGGATGGTTTATGGCGTAATC
>NZ_WANY01000239.1:0-4102 GCF_015521575.1 Ferroglobus sp. | reverse complement strand
GGAAGCGACCTGTGTGGCGTTTGCCGTAAAACTGCTAAACGGGGAGAAAAAAATTGATGAGTGCTTGCCCCTCTTCAGAGAGAGGAGATACGCGACGCTGAAAGACAAACTGCTGAGACATCTCATCTCAGCTGGTTTTAATGTGGAACACAGATAAAGCAGCTTACTTCAGCAGAATTTTGAGGGTGTTCAGAGATACAACAGCCCAGATCACCAGCAGAAAACCATACAGTATTCCTGAAATGTAGCTTAGCGCATCTACCTGAGTTGAGAGTGCTGCAGTTCCGATTGTGAACGCTGCAATTGGAAAGACGTAGCTCCACCAGCCAAGGAAAAAGGGATACTCTTGCTTTAGGTATTTTAGAAGAATCATAATGTTTACTATCAGTGCCCAAACTCCAAAACCCCACAGAGAGAGCGAGATTATAAAGAATATCGCTGGCAGAGCCTCTGCATTTGGTAGCAGTTTTGATGCAAAGTTTGCAATTTTCATGAAGTCCAGGATCAGTATTCCTACTGGTGCGAGGAGAATGAAGTTCGTCGGAGCCAGTTCGGCAGCTGGCAGCTCGTGGCTCACGAGTCTCAGAAACAGTATCGTCGCTATGAACAGGAATAGCATCAAACCTATTCCAAAGAAAACGAGCGAGGTCGTGAGCGTAAGCAGGCTTGGTTGGTATTCCAAGAGCATGGCGTAAGTGACGAGAATCGTCGAGACCGGAGGGATGAACCACCCTCCGTGAATATGATGAAGCTCAGCTGTAGTGGTAGCGAAGAAGTTGTATAGGATGTAAACGGTGAAAATGAAGATTGCAACTGCTCCGTATACGAGTAAAGGTTTTTCAAGCGGTATGGACAGCCTGTAGTATAGTAGAGAAAGTATTACTGCAGATATGGGCTGCAAAGGATAGTAGTTCCCGATGACGAAGTGTTTGATTTCTTCCTTGACAACCTCTGGATACAGCACGATCTTTATGAGCCAGAGAACGCTCAGCACTATGAAGATGGCGGTCAGAATGTATGCGAGCAGAGTTGAGAGGAGAGGAAAGTATTGAAGAGACGCGAGAGCCACACCCCCACTGCCAAGTATGGTGGCGAACCATCCAATTCTGAAGTCCTTCAGATCGTTCATGCTTATCGTTTAAAATTTAAGATTAAATTTCTTTTTCGGATTACTTACCAAAAATCAAAATCGAATTTGGTTTAAAATTTAAACTAAAGCTTACCACGGTAAAATTCCGTAGCTGGGCAGCCTAAGCACTTCTCAGCCTTATACCTGCTACAGCTTCTGCAATCGACTCCGCAAGGGGCAATATTTACCTTATCTGCGCTAACTTTAATTTCTATGTACGGCTCATAGAAAATCTCCTGAATCGGAAAAACCTCGTATCTTCTGATTCCTGGTTGAGCTCTCAAAGAACACTTTTCAAGTGTTACGCTTTCCAAAGAATGGAGATCTTCTGCCCAGATTAAAGCGAAGAGGTTGTAACCTCCCGTTGTTACGAAGAATTTGATTATACGGGGGCAATCTTTGAACTTTTCCAATATATTATTGAGGGCTTCAGCACTTTCAACTTCCATTACGAGTATGGCAGTCAAAATTTCGAGCTTTTCAACGTTTAATGAAACGGACGATTTAATCAGATTCTCTTTTTCAAGCTTATCTATTCTCTTTTTTACACCCATCGCACTCATACCTATTTCTTCAGCGATCTCAGAAAGCGTAGCTTTTCCGCTTTTCTGAAGAATCGAAATGATCTTTCTGTCCTTCTCGTCCATAACAATTTTTCCCCATTTACCGACATAAAGTTTATTACCTAAACATGCTGTGATTGAAACTATTTTTAAATTAAACCAGAAGTAGTAGAAATTTCGAAAAATTTTTAATTCTCAGAATAGTAGTAAAAATATGAAAACTTGTAAAGCTACGAAAATTGAAGCGGTGCTAACGGTTGATAGTAAAGGACAAATTCTACTCCCGAAAGAGCTTAGGGAGAAAGCCAACATTAAAGCCGGAGAAAGACTTGTTGCGATAACGGGTTGCGATGAAAAGGGAGAAATTTGCTGTTTAATTCTCGTTAAGGCAGATATAATTGACGAACAGCTCAAAGCAATACTTTCACCCATGCTGAGGGGTGTTTTACAGTGAAAGAAAAAAAGCTTTCTTTGATCGAAAAGTATCTCACCCTCTGGATATTCCTTGCGATAGTTTTTGGAGTTGCTTTAGGTTACGTTTTTCCTCAGATGGCTGAAATAATAGGATCTCTGAGCATCGGAACGACTTCGATTCCTATAGCGATTGGGCTCATTTTAATGATGTATCCGCCTCTCGCTAAAGTAAAGTATGAAGAGATGGGTAAGGTTTTTCAGAATCTCAAGCTTCTCGCTTTTTCATTAACACAAAATTGGATTGTAGGTCCTGTTGTGATGTTCCTCTTGGCTGTGACTCTCCTTAGAGACATGCCGGAATTCATGATAGGAGTAATCCTTGTAGGTCTTGCGAGATGTATTGCGATGGTCATAGTCTGGAACGAGCTGGCTGAAGGGGATAGAGAGCTTGCAGTTGGGCTTGTTGCTTTCAATGCAATCTTTCAGATTATGTTTTACGCCGTTTACATGTACATCTTCATAACGCTGGCTTTAAACAAGCTCGGTTTGGTTGAAGGTGTCGAAGCGAATATAAGCATAACCGAGGCGGCAAAGACGGTCTTTATTTATCTTGGTATTCCTTTCATAGCCGGAGTTACAACGAGGTACGGGAGCTTCAAGCTGAAAGGAAGAGAATGGTTTGAGAATGTCTTAGCTCCGAAAATAAGCTTGCTTACTCCAGCAGCCTTACTCTTCACGATCGTCGTAATGTTCTCGTTAAAAGGAGAGTACATCGTCGAGCTACCTTTCCAAGTAATTAGGGTGGCAATCCCTCTAACCCTCTACTTCCTCATAATGTGGTTCGTCACATTTTTCATCTCCTACAAGCTTGGTGTAGATTATCCAAAAGCAACCGCAGTATCTTTCACAGCCGCAAGCAACGATTTCGAGTTGGCTATAGCTGTTGCGGTTGCAATATTCGGGATATACAGCAACCAAGCATTTGCTACAGTTATAGGACCATTAATAGAAGTGCCAGTTCTTATAAGCCTTGTTAACGTGGCTTTAATGTTTAAAGAGAAGCTTTACGGACAAGTCGGTTTACGTTAGCAAGCAATTTTCTTGTATTTTCGAACAATGTAAGGTGTTAAGCGGGAAAATTTACAATTACATTTCGAATCCCCAGACGGAAAGTATCTTCTTCAGTCCTCTTTCGAAATCCTCTCTATCCCCACCGTATCTGATTTTTCCAAGTTCAAGAACGTAAGCGAAATCGGAAACCTCTATAGCCTTTCTCAGGTTTTGTTCCACGAGCAGTATCGTCTTGCCCTCCCTTTTTAATCCCTTTAAAATTTCGTACACCTCTTCACTCGCTATCGGAGAAAGTCCGGCTGTCGGTTCGTCCACGAGTATAAGCTCTGGATCAGTTAGAAGGGCTACGCTGAACTGTAGAAGCTTTTGTTGCCCACCGCTTAAAAATCCCGCTTTTACGTTCCTTTTTTCCTTTAAAACGGGAAATCTGTCGTAAACTTCCTTCAACTTTTCTTTGACGAGCTCTTTGTTCTTTTTGTATATCCACATCCCGGCTTTTAGGTTCTCTTCCACCGTTAAAGAATGAAATATCCCGTGCTCTTGGGAGATGTAGGCTATTCCTTTCTTAACCTTCTCGTGGGGTGGTAGATTCGTCACGTCTTCTCCGTTGTAAATTACTCTGCCGTTGAAGGGCTTTAGGTATCCGTAGATGGTCTTTAGAAGAGTTGATTTTCCGCTGCCGTTCGGACCGAGGACGGAAGTAATCGTCCCCTTCTTAACTTCAAGTGAAATGCCGTTGAGAACGTTAATATCCTTGTGGTAGCCGGAAGAGAGGTTTTCGACTTTGAGCATCTCAGACACCCAAGTAAATTTTTATAATTTCTTTACTCCTTCTTATCTCTTCCGGAGTCCCCTCCGCAAGCACTTTCCCTTCGTTCATCACGAGCATTCTGTCGCACAATCCGAAGATCGTGTGCATGTCGTG
>NZ_WANY01000238.1:0-13266 GCF_015521575.1 Ferroglobus sp. | reverse complement strand
GAAGCTATTTCGTGGGGAGGTTTAGCAGTTATATCTTTCCCAGCAAAAAACACTCTGCCGGAATCTGGCTTTATAAATCCGGTTATGAGATTCACCACGGTAGTTTTTCCACTTCCGTTCGGTCCTATAATTCCAAGAACTTCTCCCTTTTTAACCTCAAAGCTTATATTGTTTGCCGCAACAACTCCACCGAATCTCTTCGTTAGATTCTCCACCCTTATCAAGCTTTCACCCACCTCTCGATCTGATGATACTTCCTCCAGAGAAACATGTAGATGCCCTCAGGACGAATAGCTATGAAGAGCATTAGCAATAAGGAGTATATCGCTATTCTTAGCGTTCCAAACTCTCTCAACGCTTCGCTCAACGGAACAAGAATGAAAGCACCTATCGCAGCACCCGCTATGGAGCTCATACCCCCAACGACTGTAGCTGCTATTGGGAAAATCGAGTACTCAAGGTTGAGGTAGGGCAAACCGACGAACATGTAGGAATGGGCTGTGTAAGCCCCAACGAAAGACGCTATAGCTGAGGATATAAAAACCGCAATAGCCCTATACTTGTTCACGTTGATTCCAGAGGCTTCTACGGTTAAATCGTTATCCTTTATAGCCCTCAAAACAATTCCGAGGTCTTCTCCAAGCAACCTCCTCAATCCAAAAACAACGACTATCAGCGAGAAGATTAGGAGGTAGCTCTCCACCCACGGATTCGGAAAACCTTCAACATCGGTTATTCCAAGAGTGCCTCCAAGGATGTCCGTAGCTTCTATTAATCTGGCTAAGAGCAAAGGAAACGCAAGAGTTATGAGGGAGAAGTAAATCCCTCGAACCTTTAAAGTTGGGTAGATCAGAGCGGTTGAGATTGTCGCCCCAATCAAAGTCGCTAAGGGAATTGTAACGAAGATCGGTAAATCGAAGTAAGCTGAAAAAGCTCCGGCTGTATAAGCACCAATTCCGAAAAAGAGAGCATGACCAAGGGAAACCAATCCGACGTAATTTGCTAAGAAATCCCAGCTTGCCGCAAGGATGGCAAAAGATAAGGCTATGTTTAGAACCCTCAGGTAATACAAGTTGGGAACTATCAGCGGGAGTATAAGAAGGACGACGATCGGCAAAACTCTCGGAAGTAAAAGGTAGCTTATCTCTCTATACCCCATTAAAGCGTATATGTCATCTGTCCTCGCCTTAATAGGACGGTCTATTCTCTCCTTTCTCAGCTCGCTCATACTCTCTCCTCCAGCTCTTTCTGCTTTCCGAAAATGCCCGAAGGCTTTGTTAGAAGCAAGATAATTATCGCAACGAGGGCAACTATCATCTGGTAGTGGGGAGCTATGAATGAAGCCGTGAAAACCTGAGCGTAGCCGATGATCAAACTCGCCACTATAACGCCGGTCACGCTTCCAAGTCCGCCGAGGATGCTAACAACCAAAGCGTAGAGAAGGATTTCCAATGCCGACTCCGAGGCTAACTGGCTTACTGGAATCCAGATTGCCGCTGCTAAAGCCGCTAAAGCGGAGCCAAAAGCCAAGCTTAATGCTGCAACCTTGTCCGAATCTATCCCCAGCATCATCGCAACTTGCTCATCCTGAGCTATCGCTCTAAAAGCCAAACCTATTTTCGTGTAGTGGGTGAAGAAGTAAAGAAAAGCGACGAGAGCAACGGTCGATATAATAACGATCAGCCTTTGATAATCCAGCACAACTCCAGCAAACTCTAAACTTCCCCTCAAAAACGGAGGTAAGGTGTACGAAAGTCCGAACAAGCCGAAGTACCTTAGAAGCTCAACTATCACGAAACTGAAAGCAAAAGTTGCTATTACCTCGGAGACCTCCATCCCCCTAACTCTTATGATTATTCCGTAGTAGAGCGAGTAGCCGATCAAAGCCGTGAGAACTATCGCCAAAATGACTGAAGGAAGGTATCCTATCTTCCAAACGTTAAGACCATTCCAGATGAGAAAGCCTGCAAGGATGTACAAAGCTCCGTGAGCGAAATTTGGTAGCCTGCTTATTCCGTAAGTTAAAGAGAAACCTATGGCTACGAGGGATAAAAAGGCGCTTTGAACCAAACCGTAAATTAAAAAATTTAAAAGAACTTCCATACCTCACCTCTTCGCCTTTTCGAGCATCCACGGTGGAAGCTTTATCTCTCCCTCAGCAATCGAAGGAGGATATATCGTCACCCTCTTTCCGTCCTGCCACTGGAACCAGCATGTTACAGCGCCTTCCTTCGGGTCGTCGGCAAGAATTACCTGATGACTCTTCGGATCGAACCTTATTCTTCCGAAAACCCCCATCATGTCCGTTTCTTCCAAAGCTTTGACGATTTTGTCGGGATCCAAGCTGCCAGCTCTTTCAATTGCGTCAGCAACAACGTATATCGCCATGTAGCTTGCAGAAGTTCCATGCCCCTGCGGCGGTGTTCCCCATCTCTTAGTGTAGGCGTTATAGAACTTCATCGTCCACTCGGTAGCGTTTGAGGGAGCGTTTCCTGTGAAAGCTCCTGCTGAAACTATGAAGTAGTTCACCTTTCCTTCAGTAGCCTCCCAAGCCTTTTGCTCCTGAGCAGCTCTTATGAATCCAATCGGTAAAGCTGGAACCTTCAGATCCGCCCACTGCTTTATCAACGTCATAGTTTCTGGCATGTCCATCTGAATCAGAAGTATGTCCGCATCTTCACTTTTCGCTTTCAGCAATCCGGAAGAGAAGTCGGTAGTTCCCGTAGGATATCTGTCGAAACCAACAACTTTCCAACCTTTCTCCTCAAGCATCTTCGCTATAACTTCCCCAAACTTCCTCGCATGCTCCACATCCTGAACCATCACGTAAACCCTGTTAAATCCGTACTTCTCCCTGAGCTTCTCCAAGATGTCAACATTTTCTTTAGCGAGCCACACGGCGTGAGCGTTAAGCCTGAAAGCATACTTGTACTTGTCGTAGTTTTCCTCTATTCTCTTGTGGAAAGCTGGCGTTAAAACTCCACAGCTAACGATCCAAGGAACCTTATACTTCGCAATAATGTCGAGGGTTGCCAAAGCGGCTTCACTTCTCGCGGGCCCTCCAACAAGAACGTGAACTTTCTTTTCGAGAATCAACTTTTCTACCGCCGCCAGAGCTTCAGAAATTGGAACTCCCGGTTCAAGGTCTCTCGTATCTACAACCTCAATCTTGATCGGTCTTTTTACTCCACCAACGTTAATTCCTCCTTTAGCGTTAATCTCTTCAGCAGCCAGAACCGCTCCTCGATAGGGAGCGTAGCCGTCGGGGAAGTTTATCGGCAGCGGCAAGCCAATGACTATCGGTTCGACTTCAGCCTTCTTTTCTTCTTCCTTTGGCTTTGCTGCCTGCTGAGCGCATCCAATAATGAATGCTGCAAGGACTAAAGCCACCAATAACTTCCACTTTCCCATAATACCACCACGCACTAAAATTTAAAACGATTAATAGTCGTATATAAACTTTCGTCAAACTCGTTATTTTAAAACGAATTGCAGAGTTGGAGAGCTGCCAGCTCTGAAACGGAACGTTCAACCATCTAAGATTTACGATAAGGTTCTATTCCCATCTCTACGCTCTTTTTTCGTTTTTAAAATTTCAGAGGTGAAAGTTTTTGGCTTATGGCGAGATTAAAATAAAGATTAACTCATTAAAATTGTAAATAGTATCGACATCAGGTTATTCGAAAAGTGACTTAACCAGCTACCGAGGAGTTTGTATTTGGTGTAGACAATTCCGAATACCAAGCCCACAAAGAACATATCCACAGCCTTAAGCCACCCCCACCCGAAAATTACGTGATGGACGCCGAAGGTTAAACTCGAAACAACGAGTCCGAAAATCAACAGATTTCTGCTGAGAAAGAACTGAAGTACGATCCTCCTGTGAATAATTTCCTCCACAACCGGAGCGATTCCGACGACGTAAAAAACCTTTACGCTAAAAGGCTGATAAACCCACCAGCTTCCTTTGCCGAAAAACAGGCTGACAATCCACGGAAATGCGGAGAAGATGTAAGTTAGGATCGAAAAGTTCACAAGAAATGTCAGGACTCCCACCATCAGTGGAATAAAAACCCTTTCACTTCTGCTAATCATTACAGTCTATCCAGCTAATACGACTATTAACGTTTCGATCTTCATATTTGCTCTCGTTGGTCAAAAAGCAAATATATGAGAGATTGGGATATAATTAAACATGAACTACTTCGACCCGTTTTCGATATTCTGGTTTCTTCTGTTCTTTTACTTGCTGATATCACCCCAGCTAAGCTACAGAAGACTACAAGCGATGAGAGTTAGAGCCATGGAGAGGCTAAGCAGAATGAGGGGAAGCAGCGTTATAACTTTGATACACAGACAAGAAAGAATAGGACTCCTCGGAATTCCCTTTTATCGATTCATAAACATCGAAGACTCGGAGCAGGTTTTGAGAGCGATAAGAATGACCCCAAGAGATACACCGATAGACTTGATCCTCCACACTCCCGGCGGACTGGTTCTGGCTGCGACGCAGATTGCCAAAGCGATAAAAGATCACCCAGCTAAAACTACGGTTATAGTTCCCCATTACGCGATGAGCGGTGGAACTTTGATAGCCATAGCGGCTGATGAAATAATAATGGATCCCCACGCAGTTCTCGGTCCTCTCGATCCTCAAATTATGGGCTACCCAGCCCCTTCCATACTGAAAGCCGTTGAGAGGAAGGACGTAAATGAGATAGACGATCAAACTTTGATTCTCGCTGACATTGCTGAAAAGGCGATAAAACAGCTAAGAGATTTTATAGTCGAGCTTCTTGAGGACAGAATGGGTAGAGAAAGAGCGGAAGAAATAGCGAAAATCCTCACGGAAGGCAGGTGGACCCACGATTACCCCTTAACTCCAGAAGAACTGAAAAAGATGGGGTTCAACGTGAAGACTGAAGTTCCCAAGGAAGTTTACGACTTGATGGAGCTGTATCCACAACCCATGTTTCAAAGGGAGGTCGTTGAGTTCGTGCCAAGGTCGGAGAAAATGGCTAAGCAATGACGACATACCCAAATTTTTCAAGTGCTTTCTTCACAACCATTTTCTCCTCCGCAGCAATCGAGGTCGAACAGCTCTTGAAAAATCTTATGAGCTCTTTGACGAATTTCCCGCTTTTAATCTCTTCTCCCCCTTTCCAAGAAAACTCCCCGTCGTCGGTGATCGTGACGATCATGTCCTTCAAAAATCTCTTCTCTCTGCTCGAATATCCGATATCCGAGATTATCAGAAAATCTTTATCTTTCAAGACGTCCAAAAATCCGTGCCAGAAAATTACAATACCCTCTCCAAACTCGCTCGAATACTTTTCAAACTGACTGAGGTTGTCTTCGTAGGCAAAGCTGTCGCCAAACATCGACTTACTTTCTATCCAGCGAACTACTCTCCCTCTAATTTTCATCTCCTCTTGAATTAAAAAGTCCGGTGTTTTGTCTCCTTGAATTTCTCTCTCAGAGATGAAGTCCACCCCTCGCATTCTCAAATAGTTTTCAACTATTTTCTCGCCAATTTTACCCCTTGCTGCCAGATTTTCAGTCGCTATGGGAGAGTAGACGTAATCCCGATATATAGCATCGTAAATTAAATCTTCGAACTCGCCAAATTCTTCCGGATTTTTAAGAACTTTCGCTATCCTCTTTTTACTCATACCCATAGCTTTAAAGAGGAGTCTGAGCTTCATAGCCGGTGGAAGTTTCAACCAGCTCGGGAAGGCTTTGTTTGCCTCCCAGTATTCGAGAATTTCCTCAGCTCTCCTTTCGAACTTACGGTAGTTCCTCCTCACGTAGCTAACCTTTTTCTGAACGAGGATGCTGAAAGCCGTTCCCCTTCTGATTTTGTACTTTTTAACAGCTTTATTTAAATCTTCCAGCCTCCTCAGATCGTTCTTTATTTTAACGTACTTTTCCACCTTCATCTTCCTTAAGAGAGTAGGTAAAAAGATACCTCACTCTCCCTCTCCTCAAACCCGCGTAACTCGTGCTCGACTTCACGAGAATTTTCTTTTTCGTTGCCCTTTTAAATATGCTTATGAACCTCCTCGCCTCGTTAACGTCTTCAAAGTATATGTCCACGCCATCTTTTCCCTTCTCTACCTCAGTAACGAATTTCTTAGCTATTTCTAAGGCTTTTTCGATCTCCGTTCTCACCTGAACTACAGCCGGATGCTTCACAAGATTAAAATATCAGCCGGTGTATTATCACTTTTACTATGCACGAAGAACTGATAATGGTCGAAGAGGACCTCCAGCACATATGTATATCCTCCCGAAAGGATTTGAAAGAACACGCTTTGATAAGGCTCATACTGTCAACTCTGGCAAGTTACGAGGAAATTGAGAATTTCACGAGGAGAGATTTGGGAGTAGCTAATTCTATTTACTACGTCGTGCTTAGAAGCGGCGGCAAGTCGAGGAAATCTCCGGTAGATGAGAGAACGTTTTACGTGTTAAAAGAGGTGACAAAAAGTTCGAAAAAGAAGGTTTTCGACTTCACGAAGGAGGAAATTGATAAAATATTCGAGAAATACTCCCCTCCCAACAGAAAGTACGACTACGAGAGAGTCATTCGATCGGTCAAGCTCATCCTTAAAGACTGCTTATTTTACGAGGACTGGTTCATGGAAAAGTTCATGGAGGGGAAAAACATAGAGTGGATCAACAATTTCTTAAAAGACGCGCATCCTATGTTCTCAGGGATGTGGGATCTGGAGGACGATGAAGTTGCTTTAGACTACTTCGAGATGATTTCAAAAAGAATAGGAAGCAGAGACGCTACAAAAATTTCCGAGATCTCGAACGTTAGCGAAGATTTCGTCAGGAGATTCATCAAATGATCCCTGAAAGTTTGATCGGAGTTCTCCTTGGCTGTCTAACGGGCTTGATCCCGGGAATTCATCCGAATACGATAGCCTCCTTTTACTCATCGGCAAGTAGCGAGGAGGCTGTGCTTTTAGTTTCAATGCTTGTAACCCACACGTTCCTCAACATAATCCCGGCAACATTTGTGGGAGTTCCGGAGGAAGACACAGCTTTAACGATCTTTCCAGCCCACGAGCTCGTTAACAGAGGGGAAGGAGGAAAAGCCATTTCCATCTCAGCTTTTTCATCCCTTCTCTCGGTAATTCTTTCGATACCGCTCTTTTACGTCGTTGCTGCGATAAGCAGTTTTGATCTCTCATTCTTCTACAAATTCGCTATAATTTTCGCCCTGATATTTTTTCTGAGGTACGAAAGAGATCCGTTTGGAGGTTCTCTTTCAACTTTAAAAAGGAGAGTTTACTTTTTTGCGATTTTTCTGCTCTCGGGACTCCTCGGCTTGAAAGTCTTGGAGGCTGGAGACTTCTACTTTCCCCTCTTAACCGGACTCTTCGCAACCCCTATGCTCGTGCAGAGTTTGAAGAGTGAGAAGATAGTTGAACAAAAGGTTGTGCTCAGCTTTCCCAACCCAGTTGATGTCGCAAAAGGTGTTCTTGCAGGTTTTATCGTTTCCATCTTTCCCGGAATAAGCTCTGGAGTGGCTACTGGCGTAGCTTCAGCCAACTCTAAATCCCCAGAAAGCTACATTTCCTCGATAAGTTCGGCAAACACCTCCGCTGCTATCCTAAGCTTGGCTATGCTGCATTCAGGAAAGGTCAGGAGTGGGGTGGCTGATGCTTTAAGAGGGGCAAGAGAGAATTTGTTCGTACTTCCCCTTTTCATTCTCGTAGCAGCCATAATCGCCACCGCAATAACATTACTCCTGACTTTTCCCGCCTCAAAAATCTTCTCGAAAGTAAAGGTCGGAAGCGTTTCATTATTAGTTCTAATTTTTCTTGTTGCCTTGTCCTTCCACTTCAGCGGAATTTTTGGACTCGCTGTCTTTTTCTCAGCTTCAGCGGTGGGTTTGATTTCCTACACTCTAAAAGTTCGACCCATAGCATGCATGGGTTCCATAATGCTTCCGGTTTTGATTAGATAGCAACAAAAATGAATTTTAAACTTGAAGGATCAAACCGAGACGATGAGTTTAAAAGAAATGTTGAAAGACAAGGTTACTCCAGAAGAACTCTCAAAGCTCAGGAGAAGTTTCGAAATAATTGGAGATGTCGTTATAATAGAGATTCCAGACGAAATACTCCACTTGAAGGATGAGATAGCCAAAGCTATCCTCACAAAGCACAAACACGTAAAAACGATACTTAGAAAAGCCGGAGAGGTTGAGGGGGATTTCAGAATAGCGAAGTACGAAGTAATTTACGGAGGAGAAACAGAAACTCTCGTCAAAGAGCACGGTTGCAGATTTTTAGTCGATCCAACCAAAGCTTACTATACGGTAAAGCTTTCTGGGGAGAGGGAAAGAATAGCGAAGCTCGTGAAAGAGGGAGAGAGAGTCCTCGTCATGTACGCTGGAGTAGGGCCCTACGCTATCATCATAGCGAGACTTTCCAAGCCAAGAGAGGTTATCGGGATAGAGCTAAATCCCGTGGCTGTAGAGTATTTTAAGAAGAACGTGAGGCTGAACAAGGTAGAAGGGATCGTGAAAGTCATAGAAGGGGATGTTAGAGATGTCGTTCCGAAGCTGAAAGGAGTTTTCGATCGGGTTGTTATGCCCGCCCCTTATCACGCGGAAGACCACATTTACTTGCTCGAAGGAAAGTTGAAGGAAGGTAGCTACGTTCACCTCTACACCTTCGCTGGAGAAGAGGAGGTAGAAAAGGTTAAGGAGGAAGTTAGAGACGAATTCGAAAAAATAGGTGCTGAAGTAGAAGTAGAGAGAATCAAAAAGTGCGGAAGCTACGCTCCTCGTGTTTATCGCTTCGTTGTTGATGTTAAAGTTTCAAATCTTAAAAAATAAAGTTCTTGAATCAACTACGGCTCGACTTTTTCCTTCGGCAGGGCTTTGTTGATCTCCTCTATAAGTTCCTCGTCGCTCTTTCCTTCCGGGTCTATGTTAAGCGTTCTGGCAATCTCCTCAAGCTTTTTCCTCTTTTCATCCTGGCTCTTGTATTTCCCGGCTTTTAGCTCTTCTTCAAATTTTCTTAGCTCTATTTCAGCTTCTCTCTGAGCTTTTTTGAATTCTCCCGTCGCTCTACCCAAGCTCCTCGCTAACTCCGGCAGTTTGTGAGCTCCGAAAAGTATGAACGCTATTATCAGTATCACCAACAACTCGTTCGGTCCTAAACCTCCTATCATTTTCGCACCTCAAAGAGAGTAGGTGAGTTATTTAAATAACTTTTCTTTGACGCTCTCGTTCAAATTCACCTTTTTTTCATAAATTTTTTCAATGAGATCTTCGCTTGGCGGCTCAACTCCGTAAAGTATCTCCAGCTCAAGCCTCCTCATAGCGTGTTTGTACTCAGCGTAAAGTTTTCCAAGTGTCCTTGCAACTTCTGGAAGTTTTTCCGGACCAATCAGTATTAGCGCAAGCACAAGTATCAGCGCGAATTCTCCCAATCCGATCACAGGAAAAATTGAGTCCGAAACTAATTAAATCTATCGCAAACGCAAATTTTATTTTTAGTTGACCGTCTTTTTGAAGGGGGAGAAGATGGAGGAGTTGCTAATATACATCAACGGTGAGTTCGTCCCGAAGGACGAGGCGAAGATCAGCGTTTTTGACCACGGATTTCTCTACGGTGACGGTGTTTTCGAAGGAATCAGAGCTTACAACGGGAAGGTTTTCAGACTCTACGAGCATCTCGACAGACTTTACGATTGCGCAAAGGTGATAGATCTGGAAATCCCGCTTACAAAAGAGGAGTTCGCTCAGGCTATTCTCGAAACGCTGAGGGTTAACAAGTTAAAAGATGCTTACATAAGACCAATTGTAACGAGGGGGATAGGAGACCTCGGCTTGGATCCGAGGAAATGCGGAAGACCGAACGTTATAATTATCGCCCAACCCTGGGACAGGCTCTACGGAAATTTGTACGAAAAAGGGTTAAAAGCTGTGACCGTAGCGGTGAGGAGAAACGCTATCGACTCCTTGCCACCAAACATAAAGTCCCTCAATTACTTGAACAACATCTTAGCGAAAATAGAGGCGAACGCTAAGGGAGGTGACGAGGCAATTTTCCTCGATCACAACGGCTACATATCCGAAGGAAGCGGAGATAACATTTTCATCGTGAAGAAAAAGGTCGTTTACACTCCCCCTACGATAAACAACCTGAAGGGGATAACAAGGGAGGTGGTCATAGAGATTCTCGAAGAGGAGAGCATACCGTTTAAAGAGACCCATCTGAGCCTTTTCGATTTATACTCCGCTGATGAGGTCTTCGTTACCGGAACAGCAGCAGAAATCGCTCCGGTGACTGTTATAGACGGTAGAAAAATCGGAAACGGAAAGCCGGGAGAGCTGACGAAGTTCCTGATGGAAAAGTTCAGAGAGAAGACTGAAAAGGAAGGTGTGCCGATATACGAGTAGTATGAAGATAAACCTTGTCGTAGAACTTGAAGATAAACCCGGACAGCTCCTCAAAGTCCTTACGCCGATAGCAAAGTACGGGGGAAACATAATCGGAATAATTCACAACAGGAAAGTTCAGCAGAAGAGCGTTCTGGTAGATGTTGTTTTCGAGATTGCCGAAGACAGAGCGGACAAACTTCTTGAAGAGATAAAAAGTTCCGGGATTACGATAAGGAACGTCAACGAAATAAAACTTTCTGAAAAAATCTCGGTGCTTCTTGTCGGGCACATAATTCACACGGACATAAGCGACACGATAAACAGAATAGATTCCACAGGCTTTGCAGAGGTTACGGAGATGGACATAAGTATGCCCGAACTCAACAAGCCGTCAACGGCGTTAATAACCATTTCAGCCGTAAACAAGGAAAAACTTGAAGAGGCTCTTAAAATTCTGAGAAAAATCTGTGAAGAAAAAAAGATAAAGGTCGTAGAGCCGCTTAACGAAGAAGCATGATAAAAATCGCGATAATCGGTTTCGGGACTGTAGGACAAGGAGTGGCTGAACTCCTTTTAAGGAAGAAGAACGAAATAGAGGAAAGAATTGGAAAATTCAAGGTTATAGCCGTAGCCGACTCTAAAAGCTCTGTAGTTGGGGATGTGGATTTGGAAAAAGCTTTGAGCGAGAAGAAAAAGAGAGGAAGGCTGAGTGGGAATAAAACAGCAATGGAGATAGTCGAAGATTTCGAGTACGATGTTCTCTTCGAATGCACACCAACAAACGTCGAGAGCGGAGAGCCGGGCTTGACGCACATAAAAACGGCGTTAAAAAGGGGGAAAAACGTGATTACATCCAATAAAGGTCCGCTCGTTGTCGCTTACAACGAACTTTGCAAACTCGCTGAGAAAAACTCTTGCAAGCTCGGATTTGAAGCGACAGTAGGAGGAGCGATGCCCCTAATAAAGCTCGTTAAAAATGACTTAGCCGGAAGCGGGATTTTAAGAATTCGAGGAATTCTGAACGGAACTTGCAACTACATTCTCTCAAGGATGGAGGTTGAAAGAATGCCCTACGAGCAGATTCTCTCTGAAGCAATAGAACTTGGAATAGCTGAAGCTGATCCAAGCTACGATGTCAAGGGGATAGATGCCGCAGCAAAACTCGTCATAATCGCAAACGCCCTTCTTGAGAAAAACGTGAGGTTTGAAGACGTGCACATCGAAGGAATAGAAGACCTCACTCCAGAAGCTTTTGAAGTAGCTGTAAAGAGAGGATACACGATAAGGCTAATCGCCGAAGTTGGAGAAACCCTCAGAGTCTCACCAAGACTTGTTCCGCTTAATCATCCGCTGAACATCTACGGAACTTTGAATGCTGCTGAAATTATAACTGAAACTGCCGGGAGAGTGTTCGTGATAGGCAGAGGAGCTGGGAAACTTGAAACAGCAAGCGCTATGATTTCCGACCTTATCGATATATATGACAGAAGAGATTTACGTTGCTAAGTTTCTTATTTGCTTGGCTATTTTCCTAAAAGCATCTCAACTCGACTTGAAGGAAAGAATCGTTCCAAACAAATACTGGAAGGTCATGCTCTTAGCCGTTACACCTTTCAACGTGGTCGAATTTTTAAGTTACTCAACCTTTGATTTCGTCTTTGCGATAATTCAGATTGCCTTTGTATCTTCCTTAGCTTACCTTCTTTACAGAATCGGAGCTTACGGAGGAGCTGATGCGAAAGCTTTAATGGCTTTAAGTTACGCTTTCCCCCACTATCCAGAGGTCGGAAGCTTTCCACTCCTAATCAAAGGATTTTCTTTTGCGTTCTCGACCTTAGCCAATGCCGTAATAGCTGCTCCGCTTTTAGCAATTTACATGTTCTTGTCAAATTTGATCAAAGGAAACGTCTCTAAGGGGGATGTATTTTACTCCTTCATCGGGACTAAGGTGAGAGTTGAAAACTTTCCCGAATTTTACAACTTGCTTGAGATCGCCAGAGACGGGAAAGTTGAAAAAGTAAGAAGGGGCGTTGAACCCGATGAAAAAATGCTTAAGGAGCTCGGAAAATTAAAAAAGGAGGTTTGGGCAACCCCTGCCTTACCCTTCCTCGTCTTTTTAACAGCCGGGCTGATCGTCGCCTTTTTCGTCGGAGATGTTCTGATATACGTTCTCTCGTTCATTCTCTGATATCAAGAACGCTTTCCAAATTCAGATCGAAGAGTATAGCCTCGTCTCCCTCGCTTTTAAGGAGCACTTTTTTGTCGTCAGTAACAATACCTATCACTTCCGCGGTAAGATCGTGCTTTTCGAAAACTTCAATAACTTCCTCTTCATTCTTCGTTGTCACAACAAAAGCGCAAGCCGGATAAGAGAGGATCCACTGAATGAAACTCACGTTTTTCGGCTTGAAGATTCTGTCAACAAAAATTTTACATCCTTTCCCGCTAACTTCCATCATCATCGCTATTGTTCCAAGAAGCCCGGCGTTGCTAACGTCCTTTGCAGCGTTAGCAAGCTTTTTTTCAGCTATTTCAACCATTGACTCAAACTGATTTCTTAAAACCTCCTTGCTCTTCTTTGTCGAGTCGAAATTGTATATGAGCTTAGGATGAGGTTTTCCCTCTACATCCGCTGCGAAAACAATTCTGTCTCCAGTCTCAGCCGTGTCAGATCTCAGTATGCTCTTTGCAACACCAATCATCGACACATCGATAGACGGCACTTTCGCATCCGGATGTATGTGTCCTCCTACAATTTTTACATCGAACTTTTCGCAGGCATCTCTGATCCCCCTCGCAATTTCTTTCATTTCCTCTTTGCTTCTTGCAGAAACAACATTTAGCGCAGCTAAGGG
>NZ_WANY01000237.1:0-4193 GCF_015521575.1 Ferroglobus sp. | reverse complement strand
CATGTGCGATTCACCTCATTACAATTAGCATTACAATATATTTAAATTTTACTGGGGTTTGCAAATATGATTGAGAACACGAACAGGTAAAAAATATGCTAAATAAAATTGAATGCTTCTACAACTCACTCATGATGCTCAGGAAGAACGAGAAGAATATCGTCTGTAGCCCTATGATCATCAACGTAAATGCGAATATATCTTGGTTAAGTAGAGGCAAATCCCTGAATCCGCTCGAAATCCATTTATTTAGAATTAGCAGTGTGTAAAAGAATCCGACAAGAAAAACGAACAGTCCAAGGAGTATCCCGCGTTCGAGGGTAATCTTCTCTTTTATGAGTTTCGTTATCCTGTCGTACTCTATCGCTCCAACCAAGTATCCGTATACCGACGAAAAAAGTCCCAAGAAAATTAATTGATAGCCCACGATCGACATAAACGATGCCGCAATCATCGAGTGTATTCCCAACGAAAAACCTCCGATCCTAATTTTAGTAACGCTCATGAGTACGACAAGTACGAAGCCCGTGATAAAAAGCAAAAAACCTGGAATGTAAAATAAGTGCTTCGGTGTCCTTATCAGCATGAATTTTAAGTGCCTCCATCCATCGCTGAAAGACCTGAGTTTCGATTCACCGGTTCGAGGGTAGTAAGTTATCGGAACTTCCACGATTCTCAAACCCTTTCTTACAGCTTCTATTATCATTTCACTCGCAAACTCCATACCGTGACATTTTAAATCCATTTTTTCGAGAGCTTCTCTTGTAAACGCCCTGAAACCGGAATGCGCATCGCTTACACCAGCTTTAAAGAAGAAATTCAATAAAAACGTTAGGAGAGGGTTGCCGATGTATCTGTGAAGCCAGGGCATTGCTCCTTCCAGAATTTTTCCCTTAAACCTGCTACCTATAACTAAATCAGCTTCTCCTTTTCTTAGCGGCTCCAGCAACTTCGGTATTTCGAGAAAATCGTAAGTGTTATCGGCATCACCTATAACAATGTACTTTCCCCTCGCATACTTAAATCCGTAGAGATATGCGTATCCGTATCCCCTTTTGTCTGGCGTAACGACTTTCGCTCCTAAAGATCTTGCTATCTCCGGAGTCCTGTCCGTCGAGTTGTCCGCTACTATTATTTCCCCGTCGATATTGTGCTCCTTAAAAATCTTCTTAATCTTCTCTATGCATATGCCTATCGTATCTTCCTCGTTGAGCGATGGTATCACAACGGAAACCTCGGGCATAACGTCACCCTACATAGCCAATGAGATAATAGAGCATAAATAAATCTTTCTAAACGTAAACTTATGTACTCGCAGAAAAATTGTCACGTACTTCTAACGAAACTGTTCGTTAGAACAAAAAATATTTACGACAGTACGATTTAACCTCCACGAAATGGTAACGAAAAAAAGCGAAAGAATCCTCACGATCCTCCTTATTGTAGTACTGGCTGCATGCATAGCTGGTACTGTGTACATTGCAATTACCCCGAAAAGAGGCGAGAATTTTACGGAGTTTTACATCCTCGGTCCGAGCGGAAAGGCTGAAGGTTATCCAAAAAAACTAAAGGTCAACGAAAGCGCTGCGGTTATAATTGGCATAGCCAATCACGAATATCGGAAGGTTAACTACATCGTTGAAGTCTGGCTCGTCAACCTTACGATAGAGGGAAACAAGACCGTAATCAACCACATGTATCTCCTCGACTCGTTTAACGTAACGCTCGATCACATGGACATCTCAACGGAGAGCTGGAAACCCCAGTGGGAAAAGATGTACAACTTTTCGGTTCACAGGAAGGGTAAGTACAAGCTGTGGTTCCTACTTTTCAAAGATAAAGCCCCGCCTCTACCCGAAAACCGCACCGATTACGCGGGAACTGTAGCCGAAAAAAGGATTTTAGACGCCATGAACGGAAAGATTCTCAGCCTAAACCTGAACATCGTTGTAGAGTGACATCAATTTTCCACTCTTCTGTAAAGTTTGTAGAGAAAGTATAGCAGAATTGCCCCGATCATTTCTGATAGGAAGATGTAGGGATTTCGATAGGAATTTATAATGTTGTAAATCCGCTCAATCAGTGTTAATGTTGGCTTTAGCGGTATATCTCCCATGAAAGGAAAGAGCAGCAAAGACGGGTCCTCCCACATTCTGTCCTCCGCGAGATGGAGCATGCTGGCAACGGGAAGAATTACCGGATTTCCTCCAAGTCTAAACTGGAGATTCGACCTGAAAACAAGAAAAATTAATAGCATTAGTACGTTAAAAAGCAGCGTGTGAGCGACGAGTCTTCCATTTCCGAATCCCTGAAAAATTAGAAAGCCAAGAGGTTTGTCTATGAGATCCGGCAATAAAGATCCGAAAAATGCTATTGTAAAGTCTCTTCTTCTCCTGATGAAATTGGCTACGTATAATACAAACGTTGTTAGGGCTACGTGACCTATGATAAGCATTGTACTAACTGGGGTCGAGGTTGTTGTTAACAGTTTCCGAACCAAAAGGTTTAATAAAGAAGACAAAAATGCCGTAAGAAAATGATTACACTCGTAAACGTCATGACCCCAGAAGGTGGATTTTCAGCAACAACCACAATTGGTCTAACTTGGGGTGGTATCTACGCTACAGCTTTTTTAATACTACTGCTGTCGATCAAGGAAATTCTCTCGGCATCAAGTTACTATGGAAAGGAGGTAGAATCTGCTTTGAATGCTCAAATTCTACCGATCCTCTTCGTATTCTTTGCGATAGTTCTTTTCAAAACAGTGGAAGTGCTGTACCCGTAAAGTGGAAGATTCCGAACACCATAACATTAACCGTTCCATGAATTGCAACGACAAACGGCAAGCTTCTGGTTTTTTGAAATACGTACCCTATGAAAAGTCCGGCAAGGAGAGCGAAAGCGAAACTCGAAAGTCCGTAGCTCATGTGCATGCTTCCAAATATTAAAGCAGCGATGAGTAAGCCGATGAACAATCCGAATTCCTTCTCAAGACACGTTTGAAGAACCGACCTAAATACTAACTCCTCTGCAAGGGCGACAAAAACGTACATAACGATGCAGAGTGTCAAAACACTGTTAATGCTAAGATCCGAAACGAGTGGTTCCGTTTTTAGTATTCTAAACTCAGCAAGAGACATCAAAAAACCCGTTAGCAATCCGAGTGGAATGTACAAATGCAAATTCTTTGCACTGAATCCAACATCTGCAGCACTCAAGCCCAACGTTCTAATGACGATGTAGACCGAAGCGAATATGGGAGTATATACGAGCGGAAACCAGTACACAGTGTAAGGAAAGAACACTGGCATGGAAAAGTTAACTATCCTAAGGACAGAAGGTAGGGCGAGAGGTAAAATAACCCGCTCCTTTCCAGAAATAATGTAGAAAAGCACCGTAAAAACTACAACGAAGTGCAGCAGCAAACTTGCAACCTTATGCGTTGTTATCAAAGCTTCTGCGGTGATTATAAGTAATAGTAGGAGTCCGAAAAGAGCGTACTTCCTCATCCGACCACCCTTAGACGTAAACCCTCTTCCTCATAACCTCCCTGCCACCATCCCAGCTTATCGTAAGCTTTACATCTACGTAACCTTTGCTTTTGATTTTCAGTCCGTCGAAGAAGCTCACCGATATTTCAACTGTTTTAACGGTACTTTCGTTCGGCTTGATATCGCCAACAACAACTTCCAGCTTCTCCCGACCGTTAACTTTCACCCGCTCACCGTCAACAAGCAACTCCAAGCTAACCTTAACATTCCTTGCATACCCGTCCTTGTTTGTGAGTTTCGCCGTAATTTTTCTGCTAAATGTACCGGTTTCCTCGACGCTTAGAATTTCAACCAGAAACGCCCTCTCCTTCCTTTTCGAAGTCTTCTTTACCGTTTTTGAGTCCGAAAGAGATGCTTTTTGATCGGGATTTTCGTCCAAAATTTCGATAGGGTGTAGATATATAAAAACTACAGCAGAAATTAGGATCAAAATAAAATAGTATTTAATTTTCATGAAATTTAAAATTCAGTACTTTCTACTTACAAAAATTACCGCCACCCCAGCGCCAACGAGGGCAAAAGTTAAGAGTTCCGGTATGGCTATTGCATAAGCTGTTGAAAATGCCAGCGCATCTGCTTCTCCGGCTAAGCTATCCTCAACCTTGATTTTAAATACATCACCCACCTGAACGGGTTCTGTTG
>NZ_WANY01000236.1:0-2417 GCF_015521575.1 Ferroglobus sp. | reverse complement strand
GTTTGTTTGTATGTTTGTCATTGAGGGGAAAGAATACCGCAACATGTTCGGAGTTTTCAAGGATAGAATAGATGCCGGAGAGAAACTCGCCGATTTAATCGAAAAGCATTTTGATGTTGATAGAGATAAGACGGACGTCGTTGCTATTCCAGCCGGAGGAGTTCCGGTAGCTTGGGCAATGGCTAAAAAAATGGGCTTGAAATTGAAGATCTTGCTTGTTTCAAATATCCTATTTCCCTGGACAACCGAGGCGGGCTTTGGAGCGTTGAGCATGTTCGGAGACCTCGAATTAAATAGAAGTGCCATTCGTTACTATAAAATCAGCGAGGATGTCGTCGAGGAGCAAGTAAGGAGGACAAGGGAAAAAATTGAGAGGAGGTTGAAAATCATTCCCGAGAAGTATTTGCTTAAAGACAGAAACGAAAACGCTTTTCTCGTTGACGATGGACTGGCATCCGGATATACAATGCTCGTAGCAATAAAAAGCTCAAGGAGGTTTTACGATAGAGTTTACGTTGCTGTCCCAACAGCCTCCTCCTATGCAATTAACCTAATTTCCAAGAGCTGCGATGGAATATTTTGCGTGAATTTGAGGGATATCTATCCTTACGCTGTGGCAGACGCCTATCTGGAGTGGCACGATGTTAGCGATGAAGAAATGTTAGAGCTCCTGAAATAGCAAAAAGGGAGTTTCGTAGTTTTACCTGAAAAAGCAGGAGCGTATCTTAAATTTGAGCGGTTTAATTTAACCGCAAACTTCATAAGCAAATTGTTCGCTAAGCTAACTTAAGCCACGGTAGCTCAGCTGGCAGAGCGTTGCCTTGGTAAGGCAAAGGTCCCGGGTTCAAATCCCGGCCGTGGCTCTCCTTTTTCCAATTTGCTAAATATCTGTTAATCTTTTCAACTGTTATTCTGGAAAACTTCTATCGCAAACTTTGCAGATCTTTACTAATGTTGCAGGCTGCTTGAAGTATGGCATCTGCGACAAATAACATTATCTGCCACCTTCCAGAGAAGAATTCATCTATTCTCAAAGTTTAACTTTGCTTAGTTTATCGCAAGTCCAAAGAAGTAAGGTAAAGCTAAGAGGATTTTCTTAGCTTTGTTTTCTTCGATGTATTGACTCTAAACTATTTCATGCGGCACAACATTTAAGTATTAAGATGAAGAAATTTAATACATGCCAGTAACTCTGACTACGAGAGTTGATGATAAACTCGCCAAGTTAATCGATGAGATTGCCAAGCAGGAGGGGATGGATAGATCAACAATCATGAGAAGGTTCTTGAGTAAAGCCGTGAAAGAGTGGCTGATTGAAAAGAACCTGAAAGATTACGAAGAAGGTAAGATAACGCTGTGGCAGGCAGCTGAAAATTGCGGCATATCTCTATGGGAGATCATTAACGAGGCAAAAAAGAGGGGGACGATCGTTCCATACACATTGGAAGATTTGAAGGAGGACTTTAAGGACATATGATAGTATCCAATGCAACACCGCTAATCTATCTTGCGAAAGTAGGAAAGCTTGAGCTGCTCAAGATTTTTGGCGAGGTATACATCCCGGAGGAGGTTAAAGTCGAAGTCGTCGATAAAGGCAAGGCTTTGGGAAAGCCTGACAGCTACGCTATCGAGAAAGCCATCAAAGAGGGATGGATTAAAGTGTTAAAAGTAGAGCCGATAGATATTCCGATAAAGCTTCATTCTGGAGAGGTAGCAGTTCTCTCACTTGCAAAGAAACTTGGAATAAAAGACGTTTTAGTTGACGAAAAACCTGCAAGATTTGCGGCAAAACTTCTTAACTTAAAACCGAGAGGAACATTATTCGTCCTGTTAAAAGCTTTGAAGGAAGAGGTAATAGACTTTGACGAGTTCATAGATACTCTCAATGAAATGGTAGGGCAAGGATTTAGATTGAAGGAGGAAATCGTTATAGAAGCAATAAAAGAGGCTAAAAGAGTTATTAACCGGAAAAAGGATTAGCGAATTCGTTAATCCTTCGTTTTTCAAAGCTTTGGCGTTACTCTCGTAACTACCTTACAAGAAAAACTTCACCGTTCAAGTCAGTTTTAAGTTTCAAAAGCTGTAACGGGACTGTCAAGATAACACCTCCGTATTATAGACAGCAACGAAGCTCTCCAGCCAACTCTGAACTGAATAAAATGAACTGTTAAAGGGAAACCTGTTGAAGAACCTTTTAGTTCTGTTCTCTAGCAGAGAAAAGAACCCTTCTACTGCATTCCGCTCACCAAATGTCTCGTGCTCATACTTTAATCCAATTCTTTTCAAAGCCCAGAGATACCAGAATCTTCTGTCTACAACAACTTCAGGTTTATTCTCGCAGTATTTGAAAAACTTCTTTAAGGAAAGCGTAGGCTTCAAAGCTTCCTCTACCCTCAGATGCCCAGACGAACAGACAT
>NZ_WANY01000235.1:0-3542 GCF_015521575.1 Ferroglobus sp. | reverse complement strand
GTATCCGTTTTTGCTCAAATCCTCAAGCCATTTCTCTATGGACTCTCTGCTCACCGGCGGAAGACCGCAGCATCTCCTTTTTTGATCGAATCTCTCGTAAAACCTTACGAGGTTCTTCTTCTCCTCTTGAACGTAGTTCGTGACGAGGATGATCTCTCCAGCTTTATCAAAAAATTCGGAGTACATGGCATTTACGAATTCAGTTGCTTTCTGTCCAGCTCGTAGTGAAGTATCGTTATGCAGTGTTCAGCCATAAGGCTTTTCGTCGGAATTCCAATTATTTTTTTCGCTTTGCTTAATATAATTTCTTCAAGTTCTCTCGGAACTCCTTTGTGGTCTCCGAGAACGAAAAGACCGTCTTTAGTTTCGAAATTCCTAACGTCTTCTCCGTCCTCTCTGAGGTAATAAACGTCCGAAGCGGTTTCATCGAGCAGCTCCTCAAGACCTTTTTTAGCCACGTAAATTCCCGGAGAGCTCTTCTTCCAGCTTTCATCCGCTTTTGTTTCGAGAGCCTTTCTTATCAATCCAGCTATTCCCCTCTCATCTGGGGGCATGTACTTGACTTCCCTTCCAACTATCTTTATTACTTTAGGAGGATCCGGAGGACCGAGTAAAAGCAAGTAAACGTTCACGTCCCTCCTTATATCGTGGGAGAGAAAGAAAGCTGAGGATACACATCTGCAAAGTATGTCGATTCTTCCCGCTCCCGGCAAGTCGTTCAGGCTGAATTTATCAGTTTTAGCTTTACTCCCTATAATTAGAAATTCTCTCATTCCAACTTTTCTTCAACCAGCCTTTTTATTCTCTTTTTCGGCAGTTCGTTTTCGCAAACCGGAATAACATCGACGTAGTTTCTGTATATCGTTCTCATCCAAGTGCCTATGTAGTGGATGTCGTCAAAGCACACCGGCTTTTTGCAAATTGTGCACCTCCTCCAGCTGACTCCTTCCTCATCCTCTTTAAGCTCCTTTCCGCAGGTAACGCATTTCATAACATCACCTCATAAGCTCTGGATGTTTAGCTAAAACCTCTACGAGATCGCTTGCCGTGAAAATTCCGGTCACTTTTCCCTCCTCAACTACGACGAGCCTCCTTATCTTCATCTCGGCCATTATCTTCGCAGCTTCCTTCACGCTGTAATCTGGAGAGACTGTGATGAGCGGAGTTGTAGCGTATCTTCCTACTTCCCTCTCCAAGCCGTTGTCGGGAAAAACTTTGGACAGAAGATCCCTTTCGGTGAATATACCGTAGATTTCTCCGTTTCTTGAAACCAAAACGCTTCCGATTCTCTTCTCGCCCATAATCTTGCAGACTTCCGAAACTTTGGTCTTCTCGTCCACGACAACAAGGTCTTTTTTCATAACCTCTCCAAGTTTCATGAATTTTATTTCCTCGAAACAGTTTTAACTTTTTTCAAATTAAAATACTGCTGTGAAGATAATTCCCCTCGCTTTCGACTCCTTCGGAGCAAGAAGCATGGCTACCTTCGTGCTCACAAAAGATGTTAGAATAATCATAGATCCCTCCGTTGCTCTCGGTCCAAGGAGATATGGATTGCCGCCTCACGAAAAGGAGATAAGGAGGAAGGAGAAGCTGTGGGAGAAGATAAAGAAGTACGCTGGAAGGGCTGAAATTGTCATCATTACCCACTACCACTACGACCACCACAATCCCCACGAGGTGGAAGTTTTCAGGGATAAAATCGTCTTGATAAAGGATCCGAAAAACAAGATTAACAGAAGCCAGATGGGGAGAAGCGCTTTCTTCCTCAGCCAGATAAAAGATGTTGCGAAGGAAATTACCGTGGCTGATGAGAGGGAATTCGAATTCGGCAACGTTTCGATAAAATTCTCCAAACCCGTTCCCCACGGCACGAATGACAGGCTCGGCTACGTTCTTGAGGTTCTTGTGGAAGAGAAAAGGAGATTTTTGTTTACGAGCGACGTTGAAGGGTTATCTTTAGAAGAGCAGTTTAAAGAGGCTGTTAAATTCGATCCCGATGTTGTTTTCGCCGATGGGCCGATGACGTACATGCTCAACTACAGATTTTCCCAGAAGAGTTTGGAAAGCTCAATAAGAAACCTTGTCAGGCTTATGGAGGAAACGGGGGTTAAGAAGCTTGTTATCGATCATCATCTTACGAGGGATTTGAAGTGGAGGGAAAGAATGGAGGTTGTTTTCGAAAAGGGGGAGGAGCTTGGAGTGAAGGTTCTCTCAGCTGCAAACTTTGCCGGAGTGAAGGAAAATTTACTTGAGGCAAGGAGGAAGGAGCTTTATGAGAGTTAAGATAGGATGTTGCGGATTTTGCATGGCAATGGATAGGTATTTCTCCGAATTCAAACTCGTTGAGGTTCAGAAAACTTTCTATCAGCCGGTGAGCGAGAAAACTTCCAAAAGGTGGAGGGAAAAAGCTCCCGACGATTTTGAATTTGCTGTTAAAGCTTTTCAGAAGATAACCCATCCGCCAAGCAGTCCGACCTTTAAAAGGTACAAAGTAGAAGCTAAGGACTGTGGATTTTTCAAACCCAACGAAGAGGTTTTTGAGGCTTGGGAGATAACGAGAAAGGTGGCTAAAATCCTTAAAGCTAACGTGATTCTCTTCCAAACTCCGAAATCTTTTGCTGAGAGTGAGGAAAACGTGAACAACATGAGGGAGTTCTTCAATTCAGTGGAGAGGGAGTTCATCTTTGCTTGGGAGCCGAGGGGTTGGAGAGAAGAAAGCGTGAGGAAAATTTGCGAGGAGCTTGATCTGGTTCACTGCGTGGATCCGTTCGTGTCGAAGCCGGTTTACGGGAGAATAGTTTACTTAAGACTTCACGGCTCCCACAAGAGGATGTATAAACATAAGTATACGGACGAAGAACTTCTCTGGCTCAAAAAATTCTGCGGGGATTACGATAAGGAAGTTTACGTCCTCTTCAACAACGTTTACATGTGTGAAGACGCTAAGAGGTTTGCTCAATTATTCTGAGAATCTCTCCAAACACTTCCGAAGCTCTTCCCTTAACGAAAATGTCGGCGATTGGCGTTAATGCCGACTCTTCAACGTTAACCTCCGCAACTCTGTTTCCAGCTTTCTTCGCTATTATTGGAAGAGAAGCTGCCGGTTGAACGACTCCGGAAGTGCCGACAACAAGAACATCGTATTTCTCGACAAGCTCTATCGACTTTCTCAGAGCGTCTTCAGGCAGAGCTTCTCCGAACCAAACAACGTTCGGTCGCATCATCGTGCAGCAGAAGGGGATTTCTTTTATCGGCTCCTCAAATCTAATCACTCTTCCGCAAACTTCGCACCGAGCCTCGTCTATCCTTCCGTGGAGGTGTATGATGTTCTTCGATCCGGCTCTCTCATGGAGGTTGTCGACGTTTTGCGTTATCACAGCCTTCACGATTCCCTTCTCCTCAAGCTTCGCTATAGCCAAGTGGGCTTTGTTCGGCTTAGCATTGAAGACCTTCTCCATCCTCCACATGTACCACTCCCACACGAGCTTCGGATTCCTCCTGAAAGCTTCTGGAGTAGCTAATTCCTCTGGCTTGTATTT
>NZ_WANY01000234.1:0-9584 GCF_015521575.1 Ferroglobus sp. | reverse complement strand
GAAAGGTAGTTTCGTCGTCGAAGCCAGATCCTCAAGCTCTCTCCTGCTTAACGGCTTAGTTCCTCCGTAGGAAAGAACGTTATGCTTAACTTTCACTCCCGCCGCTGAGTCGATGTCTATTCCGACTGCAAAAGCTTTCGTTTTTTCTGCCCTCTCTATTTCCTCGTATATCTTCCTTCTATCCTCAAGGGGTTTGATTATCCACACGAAGGGCTTTCCGAATTTTTCAACTTCATCCTGTATCGGATAACCTATCCACGGAACGACACCAACTTCCCAAGCCTCCTCTATTATCCTCTCGAAACACCTTTCATCAACAGCCTTCACGAGTCCAGAGAGCGGAGCAGGCATTACGGGAAGAGAAATCTTTTTCCCGAGAAACTCCGTCTCAAGTTCAACATCATCAACATCGTTTATCACATTCATTCTAATCCCTATGGAATCTAAAAACTCCCTGTTTCTTTTCACGGTCAATCCTCTTTCGGTTCCCCCTTCCAAGATCTCTAAATTTATTTTTCTTCTTCTGAAGATTTTCTTTGCTTCGGAAATTATTTCGTCCACGCTCTTCATCGGGAGTAAAAGGGATTGAAAGTACTAAAGGTTAACCCCAAGATTTAACATCCTTCCTAACTCCTTATGAAATGGGGGAGGAAAGTGATTAGCCCAAAGCTTCTGACCGATTTCGTAACAGCGAGCATGAAAAAAAGTGGAACACCAGTAGGTTTGTCGAAAGAGGAAGTAAACAGCTGGTGGAGGGAATTCGAGATTAAAAGAGAAGGAGAGTGGTTTTTCTTCACCGGATTACTTTATCAGCTAACCCCGTATATTGAAAAAGCCGTGGACAAAATCGAAGTTCTTGAGAAGATGAAAATTAGCAGTTTGATTCGATTTTCTAAGTTCACCCCGAGCAAATTTTTGAAGCTATTCGTATCTCCAAAAAAGGAGAGAGTCGTTGAAGCTAAAAGCACCATCAGGAGCATTTACAAACTTCTTGAAAAAGCTGGAGTAAGCGTTTGGTATAATCCAGATCTCGATTTTTACAGCGGAGTTCTTCTCTACGACTTGGGAGAAGAGGAAGAGTTCGAAAAACACGCCAAACTCGTGATAGAAAGGCTTGAAAGAGCAGGAGTAAAGAAAATCGTCACGATCGATCCTCACACAACCTACACGTTAAAACACCTCTATCCAGAAAACTCCTTTGAAGTTGCAAGTTACATAGAACTCGTGAAAGATTTGAGGGGAAACGTTAAGGAGGAGGAGGTCGTTATTCACGATCCATGCTACTATTCAAGGTATCTAAGGCTCTACGATGATGTGAGAGAGATCATGAGCAACTTCGGAATCGCTTACCACGACATCAGAAATTCGAAAGAGCTCACTTCTTGCTGCGGAGGTCCGATAGAAGGTATATCTGCAAGAGTAGCCGAGGAGGTTGCTAAGCTTAGAGTTAATGAGCTCGGAAGCAAAAAAATCGTAACAACATGCCCCATATGCCTGTCAAATTTGAGAAGAGCTGGAGGAAAAGTGGTCGACTTGGCTCATCTGATATCTAAAGAAAACCCTTGAGAACTTCGTAATCGTAAATCACATCCACATCTCTCAACTCGTTTTTCTCCGAATCCCTCCAAAAAGTTTCGATGGTGTAATATTCAGCTTTGAGGTGGCTAAAAATAAACTGGAAATCCAACTTCCCTCTCCTCAGAGAGATGTGATCCACCCTCTTTTCGGGCTCACAGTCGTGGACGTGGCAGACGAGAATTCTACTTCCGAATTCGGCAACGAATTTTTTAAGCTCCTCCTTGAAATTCTTTTTGTTTGCAAGGGCGAAGTGTCCTATATCAAGGCAAATTCTTAGACCGTCAACCAGAAATTTTTCGTCGAAATTCCTGTCGTATTCGATGCATGCGTAAAATCCGTACTCCTCGGATTTGCTTAAGATGAATTCGCAAGCTTTTCTACCATTCTCCAGAATTTTCTTCTTCACCTTATCGAATTCTCTCGTCGGAGAGAAGTAGGTGATGTGGAAGTTGTAGTAAAGGGTTTCGAATTTCGACGCAAAATCTAAACATCTCTCCACAATTTTCAGACTCGCCTCGAAGATTTCATCCCTCGGCTGAGCTACGAATACATCGAGGGGTGAGTGAAAAGAAATATTCATTTCGTAGGAGGAGAGTAAATCTTTCAATTCTCTCGAATTTAGCTCATCGGGAAATGGGTAGTCCAAGGAAAGTTCCACGTACTCGTACCCCACTTCCCTTAAAAGTTCGAGTTTCCTGTTCAAGGGAAAATCACCGTACCACACAAGCCTCCCTATCACGAAAGATCAATTTCCCTACGAAATTAATCTTTTCCGTTAATTTATTGTACACCAGATGAAAAATAAAATTGGATGAACTTGACGAAGAAGCTTGCAGTACTTGCGGTAATTTTAGGAATACTATTCATTCTGGTGAATTTAAAGGAGGATGGAGAGTTAAAACTCGTAAACACTATCGAAGGAGAAGAAGCCGTCGAGTTGATCAAAAGAATTCACGAGGGAGAGTTCAAAATCGTAGATGGAAGAATTCTCGAATACGAAGGGAAGGGAAAGGTAAGGGTTTGGATCGCTGAAGTTGAATCTGAAGCTCTCGCAGAAAAATACGTCGAGGAAATGGCTTCAAAAGTTTCCAAGTACTTCAGCGAACCGGTTTATTTGGAAAACTTAAAAGCTTACAGAGTTTACGGGATGGGTAGGGTGCATTACTTCTTCTCCACTAATTCCTCCGTCGTATGGGTTGAGTTCGAAAATCGAGATTCAGAATACCACTACGAGGTTTTGAAAAAGCTGTTCTTCAGCTAAACGTTCTTCTTCAACCAGTCACTCAGGTAAATCCTGTAGGTTTTTCCGAATCTCTCCCTGTAGATAAGATTTTTTTCCTCAAGCTTTTTCACGATCATGGATACCTTCGAAGGCGAGAAACCCGTTCTAAAGTGCAGCGAATCTTGAGTTACACCTTCGTTTTTTCTTATTATCTTAAAAACTTCGAGTTCATCTCCTTCAAGAAGTTTTTCAACAACACCCATCTTATCATCTTCACACTTCTCTTCAACTTCCGATTTCTCTTCAGATCTCTTAGCCTCAAAAATGCGAAAAGCTGAGAACAGGATTAGGGCTATTCCGGCTATCGTAAAAATCAGAGGAATTACGGCAAGATAGTAGGGACCCATCATCATGTAATGGTGGGAAGAGGGGGCAAAAACGAAAGCAACCGCTATTAAAGCTACTCCGACGATTAGCGTCAATTCTCTTTCCATCAAATTCAGGAAGCTTTCAACGTATTTAAGATTTCGCATCAAAAACGACACAATTTTTAATGAAGTTTTCGAATAATTTAGGGAGAATAAATATCAGAGTTGGAGAGAAGAATCTAATATGGGTGTAAAGATTAAGCTCAGAAGAGTAGTCCAGCTCTCTTTCTTTTTGTTCTCGATCTACACATGGTGGAGGTTCTACTTTTTCGTCAAGCATTTTGATGAAGGAACAGAATTCGTTCCCCGCCCCGTTTCCATAGAAGCATACCTTCCGATTGGAGGACTTGTTTCAATAAAGAACACGCTACTCAACGGATATATCGATCCAATTCATCCCGCAGCAATGGTTATTCTCTCCGCAATCATAGTTTCGGCTATATTTTTGAAAAGAGGATTTTGCGGCTGGGTATGCCCAGTTGGAACGCTATCCGAAGCTGTTTCATTTGTGGGAGAGAAAATTTTGCCTCGAATACGAATACCAGAGTTCGTGAAAGTGATAAAGTATAGTCTTATGGCTTTCTTCTTACTTACGGTTTTGATGATGGACAGATACGAAGTCGCAGCTTTCCTTCAAACGCCCTACTGGGCAATCGCCGATGTTAAGCTTTTAGATTTCTGGTTGAATCCAGGAACGCTGACGATAGTCGTGACCTCGCTAATAGTTCTCCTAACCCTCTTTACAAGAAACCTCTGGTGTCGATACTTGTGTCCTTACGGAGCATTTTTAGCAATTTTCTCCTTCCTCTCAGCTTTTAAAATAAGGAAAACCAACTGCATAAATTGTAAAGCCTGCGATAACGTTTGTCCAGCGGGAATTAAGATTAGCGAGAAAAAAGAAGTTAACTCCACTGAGTGCATCGCTTGCTACGATTGCATAGAGGTCTGCAAAACTAAGGGCTTGTACATGGACTTCCTCGATAAACGGGTGAGAAAGGAAGTTTACGTGGCAGTTCTGCTTGCGATATTGTTCGGATTCGTTATCGTAGCAAAAGTTACTGGAAACTGGGACTCCGCGTTAACTTACGAGGATTACAAGAGGTTAATGAAGATCAGGGAGTTTATAACGCATTAATGAGGAGCTTAAACTTTCAAGATCTTTTTTATTGAGGTTCATCTCAAAGCAAAAGCGTGAGCGAAGGTTTGAGAGAGCAACGGCTGATAAAAGCACAAAAGATTATCTGAAGATGTGAAAGTTCTCTTTAAACCCTTCTCTAACGAGGGGTTTGCTTAGGTGTCTTCTGGCAGAGGGAGGAACTTCGTAAAACCCCTCTTCGATGTCCCTCCTAACTTCTTTAAGTATCCTGTAGTTCACGACCTTCTTGCACTTCTTGCATCTAAAGCCTTTGCCTTTACCAGCACTCTCCATCCTCCTCCCGCACTCGCAAATGGGATTTTCCTCGAAGAAAACCCTCGCTACTTTAACAATTCTGATCTTCTCAAGATTCAGCGTTGCGTTTTTGTAGGAGCCGTAAACTTCTACCACATCCCCAGGCATAAGTTTTCTCACAACTCTCCTGAACTGCTTAGTGGGTTCAAATGCGGCACACTCAACTTCGCCAAAGGTTGTTTCTATCTTAAAGAAGACGTGTCCCCCCTCTATTTCCCAAGGAAACTCGATTACTTTGCCCGTGAGCTTATATGATCTGAACTCTTTAAGTTCTCTCACGTCTCCTTCGTCGATTATGTGCATGTCCGTCCCCTGATTCGTTATGAAAATTTGATAAAAGTCGTAATCTTCGGCTTCAATGTACCTAAAAGCTTCAAAGATTTTCTCCAAGTTGTCCCCTCTGATTCCGAAGAGAACCGGATCAGGAGAGTTTGGGGCGGCAACAACAACGTTATTTCCCCAATCGACCGTGTCCCAAGTGTAGGGATAAGTCATCAAATCGGCTAAGAAGAAGCTTTCCTCCACGATTTCCCTTTCTTTTCCAAACCTTTCTCTTTTTCTGTAAACGAGAAGTTCCAATGTCCTATCCTCCAAAGGCAACCCTACGGAGGCTAAAGCACCTATTAGTCCCCTTCCTTTTTTGTACTTCAAATGGGGGATTAGGTATTTCCCAATTATAAACAGAGCTTCATCCAAGCTTACAACATCCCTCAAAGCTTTAAAAGAAAAGTTTTGAAGCTTATCTACCAAATCCTCCCGTACAAAAACAACTCCCGGGTGGGTGTTTTCATCATCCAGCTCCGCATACTCCTCCACGATTTCTCTAACAATCTCCACAGCTTCTCCGATCTCTCCGTCGACCAGTATGGACACCGCCCCATTTCCCCTTGTTTTGTAGGGAATCGTGGGATTCAACCTTATAAGCCTCGGAAATCCGATAGTTTTCATCCCAGCTTTCTCAAGCTCCCTGATTACCAAACTGGCTATGTAAGTAGTGCACATTCCCTTTCTTGAGTCCGTGTCGTCTATTCCAATCCAGAACCTCATGGATGCGGAGACTTTCCGTGGTACAGTATGTGAATTAAGGCTTCCGGCAACTCGTACTCTTTTATCCTGTCCTCGACAAGTTTGAAGTCGAATGCAAACTCCTCGATCCAAACGTCAAGGTTTCTCGTGTCGATAACCGCAAACGTTGGATCGTCTTCCCTCGAATTCCTTACTCCAGCGTTCCCCGGACAAACGACCTTTCCGTGCTGGGTAACTTTTATGAAAGGCTCTTTTCCCCCGATTATCTTTATATCCGCCCTTTCGAACTCTTCGAGCACCTTATCGTAGTAATCCTCGCTCTTCCAGTGATCCGCTTCCTCCCCAGTCGGATCAAAGTACGAGACAGAGACCCTCGTATCTCCGAACTTCTCCACAACGTAGAATTCCACTTCGTTCCTTAGCCACTTCCTTCCCTCATGTCCGAGCATCTCCCAGTTGAATTCGAGCATTCTGTATTCGTACTCGGGCAATTCGTTTTTGAGAGCTTCCCTTTCTTCTTCGCTGAGCTCACCAAACTTTATCAGCATTCTGTCAAAGTGCCCTCCAACGGGCGTTATCAAATCCGAGTTCTTTATAGCCTTGTAAACTTCCTTTGGGTAGGGCATGTAGCCGAATATTCCGATTACATATATCCTCTGCACATCCCTTCCCTCTTCCCTATATTTCTCCCTCAGATTTTCGACTTTCGACAGCAATTCAGCCAACGCTTCCATATTCCCGTTTAAATTTGAGGCTGCGATTATCATCCCAACACCTCCAAGAGGAGATTTGGATTCGTATTTTGTAGGGCAAGTATTATATATTTTAGCCTACGAAGCTGCGGTGATGTATGATGAAAAGTGGTTCAACAACTGGATCGAGAGAATTAAGAGCGAAAAGATCGAGTTGGATAACATCGATACTTTGGAAGTTTTCGACAAGTTCCTTGAAGATGTTGTGGTAGCTTGTTATAACTTGCTGAGAGCGGTTAAAGAGAGGGAACTTAAAAAGAAAGAGGCTGAAGAAGAACTAAAGAAAATGAAAGAAATGCTGGAGAGAGACGTTGACCTCGGAGATGATATCAAGAACGATTTGTTCGTTATGACTAAAGAGAGTGCAAGACTCGTTGTGAGAGCGGCTGAAATAGCTTTAAGCGGGAAGATCAGTAAGAAGAGTTTTGAGAAGTTGCTTGAGGAAGCTTTAAAGAAGGAAAAAGAGGGTAAAGTTGAGGAGGCTTTCGAAGTCGTCGCCATGATGGGAGCGAAAATATTCAAAAACGAGAAGCTACCAGAACTGGAGTTCCCGGAAGAGTCCGAACTCTTAGAGTATTTCGACGGTCTCGATGCGATAAACACAGTTATTCTGCTAAGCGAGATCGATGCTGGAGAGAGTCAAGAAGAAAGCTAAGGAATTGGGATTTACGTACGACCTGTATAAGTACTTACTTTTCACCTTCGGCAGGAGAGGAGAGAAGGCTTTTCTCTACGTAAAAGAGGGGAGAGTTAAAAGATACAAGGACTTCTTCGTCGTGGTTGGGAGAGAGGAGTACATCGTCGAGGAGTTCTTCTGCACCTGCAAGGACTTTCACTTCAACCTTAGGGGAAGAAAACCGTGTGCGCATATACTTGCCGTGGCTATTGCCGATGAGCTAAAGTTATACGATGAGTTCGATACGTACTACGTGAACTTCATCTCGATAGATGCAAGGAGGGGTTGGAAGTGATCTTGGCAAAGGAGGAAATAAGAAAGCTCATTATTGAGAAGGGGCTTGTTAGAGACTACATCGACTTGGAGAAGCAGCTTCAGCCCAACGGCTTCGACTGCACCCTGAGGAAGGTGGGGGTGATAAAAGAGGAAGGTAAAGTGGACTTCGACAACTCCGAAAGAAAGATCCCGAAGGTTGAGGAGGTGGACTTTCACGAGGACTGGATTTTTTTGCCGAAGGGTGTTTACAGAGCGTACCTCAACGAAGTTATAAGTTTGAGTAACGACATCATGGCTATCGGAAGACCGAGATCCTCTCTTGTAAGGTGCGGAGCTACTGTCCTCACGGCAGTGTGGGATGCCGGTTATGAGGGAAGGAGCGAGGTCGGTTTGGTTGTTTACAACGAAAACGGAATATGGCTGAAAAGAAATGCGAGAATTATGCAGCTCGTTTTTATGAAGCTTTCCGAAGAGACCGAAGGTTATTCTGGGATTTTTAAGGGTGAAAACATTTAATTTCCACATTTTTCTTAGGTGGTAGATTTTTTCGTAGTCTTTTGTTTCGCAAACGCTTAATGCTATAAGCGATAAGGAAGTCGTACTTTAAAACCTCTGCTAATTTGCTGTATCGTTTTTATACTGGAAAGGCAATTAATCTTCATGGACAGAGTTTACAGAGACTTCCTAATTCTCGGCATGCTATTTTCCATTACCTCCTTCGACACTCTCCTTCTCGGATTTGCAGTTCCAAAGATTATAGTTCAGTATTCACTTTCAAAAGCTCAGGCGGGATCTCTTGGCACAATTTTGATGATCGGTGTTGGAATTGGAGCTATCGTTCTTGGCTCCCTTTCAGACGTGCTCGGAAGAAAGAACGTCATAATTTTTTCCGTTTCCCTTTTTTCCGCATCAACAGGCTTACTTGGATTTGCGGAAAACTTCCTGAGCTTGGCAACTTTCTTATTCCTTTCCGGTTTTGGTCTCGGAGGCGGGCTAACGCTAAGTATAGCTTCTCTACCAGAAGTTATACGGGACAAGCCCCTCGAAAAGTACATGTGCTACTTCGAATCTTTCTGGGGAATTGGTGCGCTTTTCGTGGCTTCTCTTTCTCGTGTTTTGCTCGAAAAACCGTTAAAGGATCTCTTTTTAGTAGGCGCATTTCCCTTCCTCTTTCTCCCGATCTTTTTCAAGCTTTCAGAAATTAAAGCGGAAAAAAGCACGATCTCAGGAAACCTTAAGGAGCTCCTATCGAAGTACAGGAAGATTACCGTTCTCCTCTGGATCATTTGGTTCTGCGGCGTTTACACCTATTACGGAATTTTCCTTTGGCTGCCAGAGATTATGTCGTCGATAGCCGGATTTAAATCCGGATACTCTTCACTAATCCCAGTTTACGGAATTCAAATTATTTCTCCGCTTTTCCTTTCCCTGATTATAAGGGAAGACAATACGGAAAAGTTGCTGTTTTTGTACTCCCTTGCAGCAGCCATCTTTACGCTTCTTGCCATATTAGTGAGGGATTTTCTTGTTATAGGAATGTTCGCTACATCCTTCTTCAGTATAGGCGGATGGGTTCTCTTTATTTTAAGCACCCAAAAGAGCTATCCGCAAAAGATGAGGGGGATCGGTGTTGGTTCTGCTGCAAGCGTTGGAAGAGTTGGTGGGATTGTCGCTCCTTACCTCACCGGATTACTTTTAGACGCTTACGGAACTCTTACAGCATTTTCGGCAATTTCCCTGATGTTTATGGTTATAGCAGCGCTCTCGTTCCCCCTCTTGAAAATGCGCAAAGAAGTTGGAGCTTATTAATTATTTCGCCCGAAGTTTTATATAGTCACTAAAGAACATTTACATTTATGGACGGATTTCACATGTTCCCCTTCGGTTTTGGATTCTTCGGATTTGGAATGATCTTCTGGTGGGTGCTCTGGGTTATCGTGGCTTACCTCGTTTATCAAGATGCTGAAAAGAGGGGTATGAACGGATTGCTGTGGTTCATTCTCGTCCTTATCCCAATGCTCGGAATAGTTTTCCTCCTCGTTTACCTTGCTGTGAGGGAGAGTAAAGCGGAGGAGAAAAAGATTAGTGCACTGGAAATTCTGAAGGAGAGGTACGCAAGAGGGGAGATCACAAAGGAGGAATTTGAAAGAATGAAGAGGGAGATCGAAGGGTGACT
>NZ_WANY01000233.1:0-8314 GCF_015521575.1 Ferroglobus sp. | reverse complement strand
TCCTTTAACTCAATCTTTGCCAGCTCCGCAACGTGAAGAACCGTACTTCTATCGACCATCCTTTCTCAGCTTTTGCTCTCTGTTTAAAAAAGTTCAGATGGCATGTTAGGTAGTTACAGAGAGATTCTGAGGTTAGCCACTTACAAGTTCTATGATAAATCCGAAATCATCTTGAGTGGTTCCTCATGGCTTTACCCATTAAATGCCCATACTCCTTTCCTATTAGTGATGAATTTTAACTTTGGAATAATCTGACTGAATTTGATGAGTTTTTCGAAAATTTTTATCGGCTTGAGCTTAATTCTGAGCGGAAGAGTTTCATTTCCCATACTCTTCGGCGCTTTGTAAAATTCTTGGATTTGAAGGCTTTCATAAGCACAGATAAAGTCGTAAGCGTCGAGGAGCTTTGTGGTAAGATTTTAGCTAAGGGCATGCAATTAAGGGAGAAGGTTAATTGCGATGTCTACTACAGAGCTTCAAGGTGGCGGAAGAAATTATAAACGAAGTGAAGATATTCGTTGAGAGGAAGCTGTAGTTGATATTTCGGCTGGAGGTGGACGTATGGTCAAGGTTATTGAAAGTAGATGCCCAGAAGGTAAAGGATGAACTGAGAGATACACGGCTGACTTCTTTGCGGATACGTGTGCTATAATTGAGATTTTGAGGGGAAATAGAAACTACGAGCAGTATGCAGATTTAGAACTTGCTACGACTGAGTTTAACTTGCTTGAATTGTCTTACGCCCTCGTAAGAGATTATGGGAAATTCAAGGCTTTGGAGCTGCTTTCGGCTGTTAGAGACAGCTTCGAAGTTGTTAAAGTTGACGACAACGACTTCGTGAACGCTTCGGAGTTTAGATTACGATCGAAAAAACAGAGAAAGAAGTTATCGCTTATAGACTGTCTCGGCTACGTCGTTGCCAAAAGACTGAATATCAAGTTTTTAACTGGTGACGAGGAGTTTAAAAACTTGGAAAACGTTGAATTCGTGAAGTAGTGATGACTTTTGGCTTTACAGGAACACCCGTTTTCAAGGTTGTTAAAGAAAGAGATGTGAAAGCAGATAGTCAATTTCCTGATATACTCATGTGAAGAAAAACGTTTATATTTCAACCCCTTAATTTGAAAGCAATGAGGAGTGAAGTCGGCATTTTACTCGTTTTAGTGTCATTAATTCTCTTCGCGATCGGATCATACATAGGACTCGTTATTCTCCCCCCATCTCCTGAAAAAATTCTCGAAAACAACTACAGAATAATTTTCTTCCACCTACCCGCGGCGATCAACTCATTTTTAGCATTCACAGTTACACTGATTTCAGGAATTCTCTACTTGAAAACGAGGGATTCCAAATTCGATGTTCTCGCTTCATCCTCCGCTTTGGTCGGCTTCGTTTACATAACAGCCGCTTTGATAAGCGGAAGCATATGGGCGAACAGAGCTTGGGGGACTTACTGGAACTGGGATCCAAGAGAGACGACAGTTCTGATTCTCTGGTTCGTCTATGCAGCTTACTTTGCTCTTCGCTCTTCCATAGATAACCCAGAGGATAAAGCAAGGATTTCGTCAATCTACGCAATTTTCGCGTACGTTACCGTTCCGCTAAGCTATCTTTCCACGAGGCTGTGGTTTTCCCTGCATCCGACAACAGCGGAAATTCACATAAAGATTGCAGTTCCCCTCATGCTCAACTTCGCCGCTTTCACTCTCCTCTACATCGCTTTGACTTACCTAAACTATAAAGCCGAAAAAATTATGGAGGTGGTATGATGGACGACTTCACAGCTGTGTTCGCAGCCTCGATGGCAGTAATGCTTTTAATTTTCGCCTTAACAGTTTACAGTTTCATGAAACTCAAGAGAATAGAAAAGATGTTGAAATAATCAGATTTCGTAGAATTCGCCGGGCTTCAATATCACAACTTTAACGTCAAGTCCTTTCTCCTCAACAGCTTTCTTGAACTCCTCCGGATTTTTCTCAATGACGGGGAAAGTGTTGTAGTGCATAGGAATCGCAACCTTCGGTTTTACGAGTTCAACAGCCTTTGCGGCAGCTTCAACTCCCATGGTGTACCAGTCTCCGATCGGCACGAGCATAACATCCGGATTGTAAAGTTCACCTATCAGCTGCATATCCAAGAACACATCCGTGTCTCCGCAGTGGTATATCCTAACTCCGTCCACTTCTATCACAAAACCAGCCGGATCTCCGGCTGAAATAATTGTATCGTCCTCCTCAACGTCGGCAGAGTGAACAGCCTTAACCATCGTGACTTTTACTCCGTTCACTTTAGCCGTCCCACCTATATTCATTCCCACCGCTTCCACACCCTTCTTCGCCAAAACCCTCGAAAGCTCGTGGATGCAAACCACTGGCACATCGTTGTTTTTCGCAATTTCGACAGCATCACCAAGATGATCTCCGTGTCCGTGAGTTACAGCAACCAAATCCACCTTCACATCCTCCACCTTAACCGGCGAAAGGGGGTTTCCCGTTATGAAGGGGTCGACTATCACCTTCTTACTCCCCTCGATAAGAAACGCTGCATGCCCGAGCCACCACACCTTTACCACTTACACCACCCCCAAAGGAGATATTCTCTTCTGCTTAAAGTAGTTGCCGAATTAATTAAAGCTATCAAAACTTACGCTGCAGCTTCTCAACAACTTCGATCAAAAACTTCGAAAGCTTTACCGCATCTTCCTTACTTTTCATAATCGTGTTTGTGGAGAACACTTTGCAATCCACCCTGTCTTTCACCCACTCATCTCCAAGCTGAACGACTAAAGCGTCAAGAAAATCCTTATAAACTTCGTAAACTCCAGCCGGAGAAACTTCGTATCCTTTTGCTTTCATAAACTTGGCAGCAGGACCGCTTACCGGAGAACTCCCTATTATCGGAGAAACCGCGACGACGATTTTTTCTTCCAGAACTTCCCTTATCCCTCTAACCATTAAAATTGGGGAGATGCTCGTTATAGGGTTGCTCGGTCCGATTATCACAGCTTTACTTTTTTCAAGCTCTTTCAAAACCTCCTCCGTCGCTTTAGCCTTTTCGATTCCTTTAAAATAGATGTCGTAAACTTCAGGCTCCCCTCTATGCTTTATCCAAAACTCCTGAAAGTGCAAGTCCCCAACATCGCAAACTATCCTCGTCTCTACCTCCTCCTCACACATCGGCAGAACTTTACTCTTCACTCCATAAGCATCTGCAAGCTTTAAAGTTGCTTCAGTCAAAGAATACCCTCTTCTAAGCAGCTCGCTTCTGAAAATGTGCGTAGCTCTATCGACATCCCCTATCATCAGCATCTCATCAAATCCAAGCTTTTTCAGAAAGTTGTGGGTAACAAAGGAATCATTTTTTACCCCCCACCACTTTTCCTCGTCTATCACCCCAGCAAGAGCGTAAATAACGGAGTCTATATCCGGACAAACTTTATTTCCAGATATCCAAATATCTTCGGCTGTATTAACTACGACCGAAAAATCCGCTACCTCCTTAAGTCCGGTAAGCATCTTCGGCGTTCCAGTTCCCCCCGAAAGCACCGCCAGCATCTCACTCCACCGAAAGGTTCAGGACTATTTCAGCCACATCCTCCGAGTACCCGACTATCCTTGAAAGGGCATCCGAAATCGTTTTTTTGAGTAAAGCCTCCTTAGCGTCACTCACTTCAAACACTCTAAGCTTTGCTTTTAAATCTCTCGTTAGCTCGAACAGCTCTTCAGCGAGGTTTTCGTCTCTCTTGAAGAATGAATTCATAGCAATTCTGAAAGACCTCCTCACCTCCTCAGAGATTTGGTAGAACTCGCACCCCCTCCTCTGCCTCAGCATTTCCTCAGCCATTGTCGTTAGGTGGTCCGCAACTCTTTCAACATTCTTAACGACAATTCTGTAACCCAAGATTTCCCTTGGCTTCAGATTTATCATTGAAGCAACATCTTGATAGCTGAGTGCCATTTTAAGCTGTCTGAGAATGAGGAAGTACAATCTGTCAACCTCCTTTTCTCTATCCAGAATGCTGACGCAGAGATTCTCATCGAATTCCTCCATGCACTTGGATAGATCTTCGTGCATGCTCTGAGTAACGGAGAACATTTTGTCGAGCAGCTCTTCCGGCTTAAACCTCCTTTCGCTGTGGAATATAACTATCTTGAGTTCGTTAACGTAATCCTCTATAACTTCCGCACCTATCAGCATCTCCACAGCCTCGTAAACAGCCTTTCTGATCTCAGGTGGCACTTTCACCCTTATGCTCGTGTATCCAGCAAGGTAATAAGAAATCACCTTCCTTATGAGGGTATCAGCTTTTTTAACTCCGGAAATCACCCCCTCTTTTTCCGAAACTTTCGAAAGGGAGGGGAAGATCCTTATCGAGTTCTTACCGACTTCGATGTAAACGATGTCTCCAGCTTTAACGTTGTTTTCCTCAAGCCATTTTTTGGGTAAGGTCACGATGTAGCTGCTCCCACTCACGAACACCTTCCTCGGCTGCACGTCCATAAATACCCTCAGTAACAACATATATTTCTATATTTCCATGCTGATTGATATAGACAGCTGATATTGACTATATGAAAAACATATAAACAACTCCACAGATTTCAGAACATGAAAAAATTCCTGCTGGTTTTCATTTTCACGGGAGTTCTGCTGGTAGGTTGCGCTCAAGAAAAGGAGGAAGGAATCTCTGGGGAAGTTAAAGTGGCTGGAAGCAGCACGGTGTATCCGATTACCATGGCTATGGCTGAAGAGTTCAACAAGCTGTACCCGAATATAGTTGTTTCCGTTCAGTCCACCGGAACGGGGGGTGGATTTAAAAACTTCTTCATACCGGGTTACGTTGATATAAACGATGCGAGCAGGAAAATTAAGCCCGAAGAACTTGAAGCCGCTAAGAAAAACGGAATAGAGCCAATAGAATTCCTAATAGCCTACGATGCCTTAACTGTGATAGTAAATCCAGAAAACGACTGGGTAGATTGCCTGAGCTTTGAAGAGCTGAGAAAGATTTGGGGTCCGGAAGCAACGGGGAAGATCACGAAGTGGAGCGATGTAAATCCCGAATGGCCGAATGAGGATCTACAGCTCTACGGACCAACTTCAGCCTCTGGAACCTTCGACTTCTTTACCGAAGTCGTGATAGGAAAAGAAGATGCACACAGAAAGGATTACCACGGAACAGAGGAAGATAACACGATAATTCAGGCTGTTGCGAGAGACAAGTATGCGATGGGATATTTAGGCTTAGCCTACTACTTGGAAAACAAAGACAAGGTAAAGGCTGTGAAAATAAAGAATCCAGAGACCGGAGCTTGCGTTGAGCCGAGCATAGAGAATGCAAGAAGCGGAGAGTATCCTTTAACAAGACCTCTGTACATCTACGTCAACAAGGAAAGTCTGAAAAAGCCCGCTGTGAGAGAATTCGTTAAATTCTACCTCGAAAACCTTGACAGCGGAATAATAGAGGAGATCGGCTACGTTCCCGTGGACAAAAAAATAAAGGAGGAGAACCTGAGAAAATTTGAGGAGGCTTTAAAAGAGCTTGGAATTGAGTAGATTTCACACACTTTTTATTTAGAAAAAGTGACGATCGCTTATGAGGTTGAAGGAAAAATTAATCGAAATTTCACTCTTCAGCTTTGCCCTGACGACGATCCTGATAACCTTCGGAATCGTCGCAAGTTTGATTTTCGAAACAGCCAACTTCTTTAGCTACGTTTCTCCAATCGAGTTCTTCTTCGGAACTGAGTGGAGTCCCACTATAGCGCCCTACAGCTTCGGAGTTCTTCCGCTCATTTCGGGAACTCTGATGATAACGCTCGGAGCAGCTTTGATCTCAATTCCCTCCGGTTTGCTTGCAGCGATATATCTAAGCGAATACGCAAGCGAGAGAGTGAGATCGATACTGAAGCCAGCTTTGGAAGTTTTAGCTGGAATTCCAACAGTCGTTTACGGATTCTTCGCATTCGTCTACATAACCCCATTCCTCAAGAAAGTAATTCCGGACATTTCCGCCTACAACGCTCTGAGCGCCTCGATAGTCGTCGGAATTATGATAATTCCGATTGTCGCGAGTATAAGCGAAGACGCTCTAAGAGCGGTTCCAAAGTCCCTAAGAGAGGCTGGTTTCGCCTTAGGAGCTTCCAAAGTTAGAGTCATTTGGAGCATAGTCGTTCCCTCCGCTCTTTCCGGAATCATTGCCAGCTTCATTTTGGGAATCTCAAGGGCTATAGGAGAGACCATGGCTGTAACAATAGCTGCTGGCAGAGTTCCCAGACTTGTGAACGTTCTCAACCCCGAAGACTGGATAAAGCCGATAGAGACGATGACCGCTGCTATGGTTGAAATAGGATTGAGCGACGTTTCGGGAGAGAGCATAGCTTACAAGAGTCTTTTCGCAATAGGCTTCACTCTCTTCATCATGACGTTCGCTCTTAATGCTGTGAGCAATTACATTAAGATGCGCTTCAGGGAGGTGTACAGATGAAGCTCTCGGACAAGCTCTTTTTAGTACTTTGTTTGGCAGCGACGGTTTTTGGATTGCTCGTTCTTTCAGCCTTAATCGTTTACACGTTTTACGAAGCGTTAGGGTGGCTCGATTTACAGTTCCTCACGTCACCTCCCTCAAGGTTCCCGGAAAAAGCCGGAATCTACCCGGCACTGGTCAGCTCGATATACATGATAACCCTCGTCGGAATCTTCGTCCTTCCCCTCGGAGTTGGAGCGGCTTTATACTTGGAGGAGTACGCTAAAAAGGGTAAGCTAACGAGAATTATTGACGTGAACATCTCGAATTTAGCTGCGGTGCCGTCGATAGTTTATGGGCTTCTCGGAATAGGGCTTTTCGTTGCCACTTTCAAACTGAAACCCGGAACAGTGTTAGTAGGGGCATTAACACTAACGCTTTTGGTTGTCCCGATAGTGATCGTCACCGCTCAAGAAGCGTTGAGAGCCGTTCCGCAATCAGTGAGAGAGGCAAGTTTCGCCTTAGGAGCAACAAAATGGCAGACAATCAAGGAAGTCGTTTTGCCTCAAGCCTTTCCCGGAATTCTCACCGGAGTAATTCTCGCCTTATCAAGGGCTATCGGAGAGACTGCTCCGTTAATCATGGTGGGAATGGCTACTACTGTTTTCGTAGCTCCGAAAGACATATTCAGCCCGGCAACAGCCATGCCCCTGCAAATATTCATGTGGACCGACATGCCTCAAGAAGGTTTCCTCCACGGAGTTGCTCCAGCAGGTGTCATAGTTCTCCTTGCCGTTATGCTGTCGATGAACGCCCTCGCCATCTACTTAAGGAATAGGTTCTACAGGAAGCTTAAGGGGTGGTAGGATGATAATATTCGACGTCAAAAATTTAAGCGTGTATTATGGAGAAAAGGTCGGAATTCAGGACGTGAACATGGAAATTTACAAGAATAAGGTAACGGCTATAATGGGTCCGAGTGGCTGCGGAAAATCCACCTTTTTGAGATCCCTCAACAGATTGATTGAACTCGTGGAGAACGTCAGAGTCGAAGGAAAAGTTTTGTTCGAGGGAAAGAACATTTACGATCCAGACGTCGATCCAGTTGAGCTGAGAAAGAGAATAGGAATGGTTTTCCAGCATCCGAATCCCTTTCCGAAAAGCATATTCGACAACGTAGCCTTCGGACCAAGAATTCACGGAGTAAAAGATAAGAAAAAACTCGAAAAGATAGTTGAAGACGCTTTAAAGAAAGCCGCCCTTTGGGATGAAGTTAAAGACAGGCTTCACGATTCGGCTTTAAGGCTCAGCGGAGGACAGCAGCAGAGGTTGTGCATAGCGAGAGCGATTGCGACGAATCCTGAGGTTATACTCTTCGACGAGCCTACCGCTTCTCTCGATCCGATAGCAGCTTCGAAAATAGAAGATCTGATAGTGGATTTGAAGAAGAGCTATACAGTTGTTGTTGTAACTCACAACATTCAGCAAGCGGCAAGAATAAGCGACTACGTAGCTTTCTTCTGGATGGGTAAGCTTGTTGAGTACGGAAAAACGGAAGAAGTTTTCGAGAATCCGCAGAACGAGCTGACAGAGAAGTACTTAACGGGAAGAATAGGATGAAAGTTCTGTTCGTTTGTCGAGAAAACACCTGCAGAAGCGTTATGGCTGAAGCAGTATTTAATTCTCTGAGCGGAAAGCATAGAGCTGAGAGTGCTGGAATTGAGAGAGGAGAAGAGATAGACGAAAACGCCGTCAAGGTTTTAGAAAAATACGGATATAGAGTCAAGGAGCGTTCTCCAAAATCTCTCGATGATGTAAGCTTAAGGGATTTCGATTTGATCGTAGCCG
>NZ_WANY01000232.1:0-10992 GCF_015521575.1 Ferroglobus sp. | reverse complement strand
CTTATCTACGACTTCTTTCGGTAGAGATTGCGGAGGAAGAACACATGCAGAATCTCCGCTGTGAACTCCCGCCTCTTCTATGTGCTCCATGATTCCTCCTATCAGAACGTCTTCTCCATCGCAGATAGCGTCTACTTCTACTTCTATCGCATCTTCAAGGAACTTGTCGATGAGAATCGGCTTCTCTGGGGAGACTTCCAGAGCCTCTCTTATGTACCTCTCAAGCGTTTCCTCGTCGTAAACGATCTCCATCGCTCTTCCTCCGAGGACGTAGCTCGGTCTTACCAAAACTGGATAGCCTATCTTCTTTGCCACTTCTTTAGCCTCTTCAACGCTGAACGCTATTCCGTTTTCTGGCTGGGGAATTCCAAGCTTTTTACATATCTCCGAGAACCTCTTTCTGTCCTCTGCTATGTCTATCGAATCAACGCTCGTTCCAAGAATTTTTGCGCCGCTCTCCTCAAGTTGCTTAGCTATGTTTAAAGGAGTTTGACCACCAAACTGAACGAAAACTCCTTCGGGCTTTTCGTTCTCGTATATGTTCATGACATCCTCATGGGTTATCGGCTCGAAGTACAGTCTGTCTGAGGTGTCGTAATCTGTTGAAACTGTTTCGGGATTGCAGTTGACCATTATCGTCTCGTATCCCTCTTCTTTCAAGCTGTAAACGGCGTGAACGCAACAGTAGTCGAACTCGATTCCCTGCCCGATCCTGTTCGGTCCACTTCCGAGAATCATGACCTTCTTTCTTCCACTCGGAATAGCGTCGTTTTCCTCCTCGTAGGTGGAGTAGTAATAGGGAGTTTTGGCTTCGAATTCGGCAGCGCATGTATCGACCATTTTGAAAGTCGCTACAACTCCTTTTCTTTTTCTTGCTTTTCTAACTTCTCTTTCTTCCACTCCAAAAATCTTTGCAATTTGGTAGTCGCTGAAACCGAATCTCTTAGCTTTTTTCAGCAACTCCTTTGGAACTTCCTCTATCGAGTACTTCTTTGCCGCTTCTCTAAGCTCCTCCTCAACGTCAAGAATGTTCTTGATTTTGCTGATGAACCACTTGTCAATTTTTGTAAGCTCCGCCACCTCATCAACGCTGAAACCGTTGAGAAGAGCGTACCTTATGTAAAATACCCTGTCCGGATTTGGAGTTATGAGCTTTTTCACTATCTCGTCTCTACTTGGCTGCTTGTCTTTTCCGTCGGCTCCAAGTCCGTACCTTCCTATTTCCAGACTCCTCAAAGCTTTTTGTAGCGCCTCTTCGAAAGTCCTTCCGATTGCCATAACCTCTCCGACACTCTTCATCTGCGTACCCAATGTTGAATCGGCTGTCGGGAACTTATCGAAGGCGAAACGCGGGATTTTTACGACCACGTAGTCTATCGTCGGTTCGAAGCTTGCTGGAGTTTCCTTCGTTATATCGTTCGGAATTTCATCAAGCGTGTAGCCTATGGCAAGCTTCGCAGCTATCTTCGCTATCGGATACCCGGTGGCTTTAGAAGCTAAAGCTGAGCTTCTGCTAACTCTCGGGTTCATCTCTATAGCCAAAAATCTGTCTGAATGTGGATGAACGGCAAATTGAATATTACTCCCTCCAGTCTCGACGCCTATCTCCCTTATTATCGCAATAGCAGCATCTCTCAACCTCTGATATTCGTAATCTGTAAGCGTTTGTGCTGGAGCGACGGTAATGCTGTCGCCGGTGTGTATTCCCATCGGATCGAAGTTCTCTATGGAGCATATTATCACGACGTTATCGGCTTTATCTCGCATTACCTCAAGTTCGAACTCCTTCCAGCCTATGACGCTCTCCTCGATGAGAACTTGGTGAATCATCGAGAGCTCAAGACCTTTTCTCACTATCTCCTTCAACTCTTCCTTGTTGTACGCAATTCCTCCTCCAGTTCCTCCGAGGGTGAAAGCCGGTCTTACTATAACGGGGTAGCCGAGTTCTTCAGCTATAGTTAAAGCGTCGCTCACGCTTTCGGCTATTTCGCTCCTTGGCACCTCAAGTCCTATGTTCTCCATGGCTTTCCTGAAAAGATCCCTATCTTCCGCTTTCCTTATCGCATCGACGTTAGCGCCGATCAGTTCCACTCCGTACTTGTCGAGAACGCCCATCTCGTAGAGCTGCACCGCTATATTTAAAGCCGTCTGTCCGCCAAGAGTTGGTAGCAGAGCATCTGGCGTTTCTCGCTCTATGATTTTAGCAACGACCTCAGCCGTAAGCGGCTCGATATAAGTTTTGTCAGCCATTTCTGGATCGGTCATTATTGTAGCCGGATTGGAATTAACGAGAACGACCTCGTAGCCTTCCTCTCTCAGAGCCTTGCAAGCCTGACTGCCAGAGTAGTCGAACTCCGCCGCTTGCCCTATTACAATCGGACCTGAGCCTATTACCATGATCTTTTTTATGTCCTCTCTCTTCGGCATTACACCACCTCAGTATTCTGCGAGCATATCCACGAAGAGATCGAAGAAGAAGTAAGTGTCGTGCGGTCCTGGGCCGGCTTCTGGGTGATACTGAACGCTTATAAGCGGAATTTCCTCGTGAATCATTCCTTCAACTGTGTGATCGTTTAGATTTATTTGGGTGACTTTCAAACCTTTTGGCAAAGTTTTTTCGTCCACCGCAAAATTGTGATTTTGACTTGAGATGAAAACTCTTCCAGTTTCAAAATCTTTAACCGGATGGTTGCTTCCGTGGTGTCCGAATTTGAGCTTGAACGTTTTTGCTTTAAAAGCTAAGGCTATTAGCTGATGTCCCAAACAGATTCCAGCCATCGGCACTTTACCAACGAGTTTTCTTATCGTCTCGATTGTCGGCTTTACTCTCTCTGGATCTCCCGGACCGTTGGATATGAAAACTCCGTCAAAATCTTCTTCGAGGATTTTCTCAGCTGGGTAATCGTAGGGGAAGATGGTGACTTCAACACCCCTTTTGACAAGCTGTCTGACTATGCTCCTCTTAACTCCGCAGTCTATTAACGCCACTCTGTATTTTCCTCCTTCTCCAACGATTTTTGGCTCTTTAACGCATACTTTGTCAACCAAATCAAGCTCGCTTATTGATGGCTGAGCTCTCGCTCTCTCAATTGCTTCTTCCCTCGTTACGTCTCCAACACCGATGTACGCCTTCATCGATCCGTAAATTCTGAGTTTTTTTGTAAGCATTCTCGTATCCACTCCTTCTATCCCGGGAATTCCGTATTCTTTGAGGAGTTCATCCACGGTTAGCTCGCTTCTCCAGTTATTCGGCTCCTTGCAAAGTTCTCTGACAACGAAACCTTCTACTTTAACCCCATCGCTCTCGAAGTCTTCTCTGCAGACTCCGTAGTTTCCTATCAGCGGGTACGTCATCATCAAAATCTGACCTTTGTAGCTCGGATCGGTTAAAGCTTCAACGTATCCCGTCATGCTCGTGTTAAAAACGAGTTCCCCTTCAGCGTCTCTCAACTCTCCGAAGGCTTTTCCTTCAACAAACGTTCCGTCCTCCAAAGCTAAAACAGCCCTAACCATAGTTTACCTCCACGTACTCCTTAGCTCTTCTCACAACTTCCTTCAAGTGCGGCACGTCAAAAATCCTCTTCCTCAAAACTTCATTGCATGTGGATTTGTAGAGCTCCGAAACTATCTCTTTTAACTCTTCCGGCAATCTTGGAGGAGTTCCTACGAGCTTTCTCCAGTTTTCCTTTCCTTTCACCGCTTGCAGCTTCTTGTACCACTCTGTGTTTCGGTAGTATATTCTCAGAAGCTCTTTACTGATTTCGAGCCCTTCGAATCTCAACCTACATTCATCTGGAGTTCCTAAAGCGTCAACAAGCCTTAAATTTCGTTCACCATCCAAAGCGAATTCGAGCTTTCCGTCTTCGTGAATTATTCCCCTATCGTAGAACTCTTTGGTTAGCAGGTTGTTTATTTTCAAAGTTGTTTCGATCAAGTTTGTCATCTCTTCCTCGCTCAGGTTGGCTATTTCCATAGCTTCTTTCTTCGATATATATCTGTCGTAGTCCTCGTATTTTGTGGAGAAATCCACTATCGGTCTTTTAAGTTTCTCCCCGGGTTTCGGCATTTCCTTTAAACCGAGATCCTCAAGTCTCAGTTCTCCCTTTTCGAGCCTCCTGAAAACGCTTGATCCTTCCGGCAGGTAGTTTCTGTAAATTACCTCAATTGGGAGGACGTAATTTCTTTTAAGTAGTTTGAAAGGCGTATAATCGTACTTTCCGTTCACAATTTCTGGTTTGAAAACTCTAAACACTCTCACAAGCATTTCGTCGGTTGGCTCGTAAAGTTCGTGGGTTCTATAGGTGGTTCTGTTAACAAGAAGGGAGATGTAGTGGGTTCTTACGATGTCCTTTTCCTTTACTTTTTCGAAGAAGTAGGCGGAAATTATGCATAGAGCTGCGCCTTTCCCCTCTATCGTGTCGGGCATAACTCCGTAATCGAAAACGGAAAATCTGTCGGAGAACTTCATTATCCCCAATCCGTACTCTTTTCCGGGGAGTATCATGATGTTAAAATCCTTAACCGTCCCCATTCCTAACCACCTCATCAGCTTTTTCAACCTCTTCTTTTTTCATCCTCTGATACTCTTCAACCTTTCTCCTCACGTTATCATCGAAGAGGGCTATAATTTTAGCCACTGCTAATGCGGCATTCTCTTCATAGAGAACGAGCATTGGTGCCACGCCGGAAGGCATGTTTATGCTCGAAAGAATGTCCATCCCCGCAAATTTATCGCTTATCGGTGGAGATGCTATAACTGGATTGGGTGTGTTTGCATCTACAAATCCGCTCAAAGCGTTACTCCTCCCGGCTACGGTGACGAATACTGCTTTTTCGTAGCTTTTTATAATCTCAAGGACTTTTTCTGGGGTTTTATGAGCCGATGCGACTCTAATTTCCGAATCAATACCGAAGTTCTCCTTCAACTTATCTCTAATCTTTTCACCAATTTCGAGGTCGGATTTAGAGCCAAGAATTATTACAACCTTCAAGCGTTCACCTCCTTTAACTCCTCAACAACCTCATCGTAAGCTTCAAGAAGCTTTTTGATCGATTTGACCCTCAGAAAGTAGTACTTCTCCGGATGTCTCACTTCGCAATCGAGAATGCCCAAATCGTAGAGGAGCTTGAGGTGTCTTGAAGCTGAGTATTCGGATATCCCCAGCTCTCCTGCAACCTGTTTTACGTTCATCTTTCCGTTCTCCAAAATTTTCTTGAGAATTTTCCTTCTTATTCTCGCTCTCAAAGCTCTTGCAAGCTTTTCGTCTGGCATTAAATCCACCCTAACGTTTTCAGTCTGCTTATCGTTTTCCAAGCTTCCGATGTTTTTATCTCTACGACTCCGGAATCTTTTAGGTATTCCGCTATTGCAGCTGAAATTGCTGCAGCTACAATATCCTCTTCGCTGACGAAGTGATCTGCCGTGAAAATTTCGTCAAGCCTCTTTTTGAGATGGGTTATGCTGTCGAGAACGCTCTTCACCCTCTCTATTATTCTCCTCTCTTCCACGAACCTTGTGTGAGTGTTTCCCCTCGTAAACTCCTCATCGTTGAGAACGACTATGTGGAAGGGTATGTTCGTCTCAACCCCCTCAATTATGTACTCGTAAAGGGCTCTCCTCATTCTTGCTATCGCCTCTTCCCTCGTTCTACCCCAAGCAATTAGCTTGGAGATCATGGGATCGTAGTAGGGTGGGATTTCGTAGCCCATATGGACTCCGCTGTCGACCCTAATTCCCGGTCCTCCCGGAGAGCGGTAGTGGGTTATTTTTCCAGTTCTTGGCAGGAAATTTATCGGATCTTCCGCGTTGATCCTGCACTCTATCGCATGCCCTCTAATTTTTACATCCTCCTGATCTATGCTCATCCCCTCTCCGGAAGCAATTCTTATCTGCTCTTTGACGATGTCTATCCCCGTAACCATCTCGGTTATCGTGTGCTCCACTTGCAATCTCGTGTTCATCTCTAAAAAGTATAGCTCCCCGTCTTGGTAGAGAAACTCCATTGTTCCAGCATTTCTATAACCGATGTGCTTCGCTCCTTTCACGGCTATTTTACCGAACCTTTCTCTCATTTCCTCGTCGAAAATTGGTGAGGGGGCTTCTTCAATAAGTTTCTGATGTCTCCTCTGAATGCTGCATTCTCTCTCTCCAAGATGCACAACCTTATTCTCATCTGCAAGAATCTGAAACTCTATGTGCCTTGGTTTAGGCAAGTACTTTTCTATGTAAACCGTCGGGTCTTTAAAGTACTTTTCTCCAAGTTTTTTACTTCGTTCGAAAGCCTTGACGAGCTCTTCTTCGTTTTTAGCTATCGTTATTCCTATCCCTCCACCACCACCGCTCGCTTTCACAGCCACAGGATATCCTACCTTTTCGGCAAACTCTTTAGCCTCTTCAACATTCTCTATCTCGTCGCTTCCTGGAATAACCGGAACTCCAGCCTCTTTCATCAATTTTCTCGCGTTAACTTTGGAACCCATCGCTTCTATCACATCGGCGGGCGGACCTATGAAAACTATTCCTTCTTCCTCGCATCTCCTTGCGAATTCCGGATTTTCCGCCAAAAAACCGTATCCGGGGTGAATAGCATCTGCTCCACTTCTTTTGGCAACCTCTATTATCTTTTCGATATTCAAATAGCTCTCAGAGGGTTCGGCTTTCCCTATATAATAGCATTCATCAGCGTAAACTCTGTGAAAGGATTTAACGTCAGCATCGGAGTAAACGGCAACAGTTTTAATTCCAAGCTCCTTGCAAGAACGCATAACCCTTACGGCAATCTCACCTCTGTTTGCGACGAGAATTTTCCTGAACATTGCTTAGTTGCGCAATGTTGCAACTTAAAAACGTTTCGAATCAAAAGGGTTATATATTATCCTGAATTAAAATTATAAACGGTGTTCTGAAATGTATCGAACTTTAGCCTTTAAATCGGCTAAAACGGCTTATTGGAAACTGCTTGTGGCTAAGGAAAGTTTAGAAGTCAAGAAGGGAGAAATCTACAGGGTTGAAGTTGAGAAAATCCGACTTCCTCCAAACACGATAGTTTCTCCGTTGGCGATAAAGAGACACGGCTACGGGATTGTTGCTGACGTTAAGGAGGATAGACCGGAGAAAATCGATGGAGAGAGGAGTATAGAAGCTGCATACTTTTTAGCAACTTCAGACGGAAACATCGAAGAAGGCGACTTAATCGGAGTCGTCAAGGTCTACCCAATTAAAACTGCTCCAGCAGAAATGATAAGCAGAGTTGAAGCTCCCGATGTGAACGTTAGAATGGAGAAGAAGAAAGTGAAGCTTGTTACGAAGAAGGGAAGAAGAGAAATGGAGATCGAAGAGCTATGGTACAGAAGGTGGAATGTTGCGGAATGGTTTCCCATCATAGCGGATGAAGATAAGAGCGTAGAAAAAGGAAAGCTTGAGGAGATAAGGATAAAAACGATAGAGCTACCACCGAACACGATTCCTGTTCCTCTTTACATAATGAGGAACGCTTACGGAACAGTTCTTGATTTGGAGGCTGTTGAGCTAAAGAGAGTTGAAGAGAAAACGAGGATAAACAAAGTTTACTTCCTGCCGGTTTTTCCCGGGGAAATTAAGAAAGGCGATCTTCTTGGAGTTCTAAACGTTTACTACATATCCGTCGGAGAGAGGAGCGTTCAGCTTTTACGTTACTTAACTGAGAAGGTTAAAGCGAGAATCGTTTACTGGGAAGACGAGTGGAGGGTCAACAGCAGCGAGATAGAAATCGAACCCCTCAGCTTCAAGAGAAGCCCTCTCGGGCTGATAGAACCTTTATTCAGCGCAGAAAACAAAAAGCTAATAAAAGGGGTTCCGGAAGTTGTGAAGATTGAAATGCTCGAATTTCCTTCTGGAACGATAATACAGCCAGTCTCCGGAAAATCCAAGGATCGGCTGATGCTTGTCGACGTTATGAGCTTTGAACCTCCGAGACTTGTTGAAGAAGACAAGAGGGTCACTCATGCAGTCGTTCTTCCAACGGAAACTACTGAGATAAAGAAGGGAGACTACATAGGGATGATGCTTGTTTACAACGTTTCTGTGTTGCTTGAGCCGTACTTCTTCATGAAGAGGCACGAGCTCAGGGGAAGTATCTGAATTCAGCCACTTCTTTATACTTTTCAACATCGGTCTTTCTTTTTTCGCCCCTGAAAATTTTCTCTATCGCATTTATAGCTCCGAGCCTGTTCAGAGGCTGATTGTTGTTGCCGCACTGGTAGCTGTAAGTACATTTCGGACAGCCGTCAACTCTTTTGCAATTGCATTTGTTCAGAACTTCGTAGGCAACTCTAAACGCTTTTTCGAGTCTTGAAAAGAGAAGCTTGCTAAGTCCGTTTCCTCCCGGAGTGGCGTCGTAGACGAAGATGTCCCCTTCCGGAGTTGATATGCCGCCCATGTAGTTACTCCCTCCTCCAGTTAACGAATTGCTCGCTTCGATTAAAACGTGCTCCAAAGCGTGAAAGCTTCCAGCGTAGAAATCTTCGTAGTCCAAGTAGTCTGGGAAAGGAGAGGAGAATAGGAATCCCTTAGTTCTAAAGGTGTAGCTTACTGGCTCGTCTAAGTAGTTTATTCCGACCTTCTCTCCGGTATACACGTTTTTGACGACGTAACCGAAGACCGAGATCGTCACGTCCATATCGCAGTAGATCGCATTTACTGGCTTTTCAATTTCTTCGATTTCCCTTATAATTCTTGGAATCGATGTGTAGAGGGGATCAGTGATTTCTTCTCCTTTTTCGTAGGGCTCGACTTCGGCAATGAAATTTGTAAGATCGAGTTTTAAGCTTCTAACTCTCCTGCCAGCATGGATTACAATTCCCCCGGGAAAAAGCTCCTTTATAGCCATTGGTAACGTTCTTTCTCCTATCTCTTTTCCTTCGAGCAGTATTTTTACTCTCTCTCCGATTCCCCTCATGTTGAAGTTTTTCAGAAACTCTTCCGCCTTTCTTGTCGCAAGATATATCCCTCCAGCATCAGCAAGATACCCTTCTTTTACGTATTCTTCCAGATTCTCCACTTCCCTTTCGAAAATTGCCTTTTCCTTAGCCATTGAGAGGATGTGGTATCTCTTAAGCTCCTCGTTATCCTTCTCCGCATAACAGAACATCTCGTCCTTGAAGTACTCCTCGGGGTTGTTTTTGTAGTAGTTAGCTATGGAGTCGTCCTCTCTTAAGATTAGCACTCCAACGCTTTCCTGTCCTTTTCTCCCAGCTCTACCGCACCTCTGGAGGAACTGGGGAAATGGAACGAGTTCGGAAACGACTGCCTCGACATCACCTATGTCTATTCCCAGCTCAAGGGTTGAGGTCGCTACGACGACCTTAACTCTACCCTCTTTAAACTCCCTCTCAACCTTCCTTCTCTCCTTTTTCGTCAGTCCCCCTTTATGCACCCTCGCCACAACTCCCTCTCTGTTCAAAATCCAGGCTATGGTTTCGACAGCTTTGTAGCTATTTGCGAATACGAGAGTCTTTTTTCCAAGTAGCGATTTAACGCAATCCTTTACGGCTCCGTAGAAACTTGGAGTGTAACGCATTATGAAGTGGAGAGTTCCCCTTCTCCCGGATGATTTTACGACCTCAAACTTCTTACCAAAAACGTACTCCGCAAACTCCTTTGGATTCGCTATTGTGGCTGTGGACGCTATTACCTTAAAATCCGAAAATCTTTCGAGTCTTTTCACGAGCCAGGCAACGTTGGAGCCGAGAAGTCCGCTATAGCTGTGAAGCTCGTCGAAAACGAGAAATCTAACTTTTTCGGCAACCCTTCTAAATGCCGGAGTGTTTCTTAGATGGTAGTCAATCATGTCGGGATTCGTGAGAATTATGTCGGCTCTACCGCTTAAAACTTCTCTTCTTTCCTCATAGCCAGAATCTCCGTCGAACTTTATCGCATTGAATCCGAAGAAGGAGGAGTAGAAAGAAATCTTTTCGTACTGGTCGCTTGCGAGAGCTTTCGTCGGGTAGAATATCAGAGCTTTTTCACCTTTTCTTAAACTTTCGAGGATCGGTATTATGAACGCCTCAGTCTTTCCGAAACCGGTTGGAGCCACTATAACGACGTTTTTTCCCTCCTTTATTTTCTCAATAGCTTCGACCTGAAACCTGTAGAGGGATCTGATCCCTCTTGACAACAGAGCCGATTTAGCTCTTTTTGAGAGATCTACTTCGTTTAAATCGACTTTTTCAACATCCTCCGGATTAAACCTTCTGTAAATTACGATCTCGTCCTCAGTGTCGAAGAGCCGTCTTAGCTCGCGAACTCTGCAGTATTTCTCGAAAATCTCTAAGTTCTTTTGTCGTGTGGAAATTTTCTCGCAGATACACCTGCTTTTAATTCTCCTGCACTTCGGACAGAAGAAATCTTCAGCGTTCATCCGAGGAGGGATAGAATTTTCTTTACTCTTTCGTCTATGAGGCTGTAGATTCTGAACTTGCCGACCACGTCTTCACGAACGATCTTAGCATCTCTTAGCTTGGCTAAATGATGACTCACGAGCGTTTGATCTTTGTTGACAACTGCTGAAAGAACGCAAACGCACTGAGGTGAGCTTAGCAGAGTTCTGACGATCTGGAGTCTTATAGGATTGGATATCGCTTTCAAAATTCTCGAATATTCCTCCAGCTCCTCATCGCTGTAAAATTCTATTATCGCATCCTCGTTGCAGATGCAGGCGTCTTCTTCAACGACCAAATCCCCTACCCTTACCTTCTCTACCATCTTCCGACCCCTCTATTGAATGAATTGCAGCAGCTGGGTAAAAATTTCATCGAAAACGCGAATGCCGTTCATTTCCAGAATCACATTCAGTATCGCCCCGATTATAGCTCCGACTATCAGCGAGGAGATAACCCTAACCTTTACGATCAAGATTATCGCTATGATCAGCAGTACGAGAGTTGACATCGCTCCCATGTTAGCAAGTTTTTGCTCTGTCTCCTCCATAGTCTTGTTGAGGAAGTCGAAAAGCG
>NZ_WANY01000231.1:0-2318 GCF_015521575.1 Ferroglobus sp. | reverse complement strand
GGGCGAATTGACGAAGCAGAAAGATCTCGCAGATTGCCTTAAAATAGCCAACGGACTTAGGAATAGGCTGGTTAATCATTACAACGGACTGAACGATGCTTTAGCCATCGAATCGATTAAAGACATTTCTCCCTGCCTCAAGAAGTTCGTGGGAGTGATCAGAGAATGGTTGAAAAAAGTAGCGTAGCTAAGGATTTCAGCTTTTTAAGAGATAGAGTTCTGGCGGTTCTGATTTTTGGCTCATCGGTTAAAGAAGAGGGGAGAGACATAGATGTTTGCATCGTTGCAAAGAGCGATCCGAAGAAAATTCTCAAAGATGTTTTTTCGAATGTAGATCCAAGTAAGTACGACGTATGGGTTTTTGAAGAGTTACCGTTGTACATGAAAATGGAAGTCATTGAAAATCACGAAATCGTTTATTGCAAAGATGAGCTGGAACTGTACGAGTACTTTTACTTCTTCAGAAAGCTCTGGAAGGATCAGAAAAGGAGGAACGTCGTGAGCAAAGAGGAGTTAAAAGCGATGGTGGATAAGTAATGTGTCAGCTTTCGATGCACATTTCGCTGTAATCGCAGTTTTCACAAGATTTGGAGACTTTCGCTTTCGGCTGCTTGCCGTTGATGATTTCATGACAATTCTTAACGCATTCAATTACAAATCTCCTTTCCTCGTCTCTGATTTCCAGCGGGACTATTTTGTTACTTTCTGTGAGGAAGATGAAAGCTCTTTTGACGGGTTTTCTTGTTACATCTTCAAGCAACATCGCGTAAAGGACGACTGAGTATTTCCACCAGGGCTTGAGCTTGGAGCTGTACTTGACTTCAAGAGGAGCAAGAGAGTTACCATCTTTAACAACGAAATCCACTTTCCCGACAACACCGAGCTTTTCACTCTCAAGTTTAAGCTCTTTTTCATAAATCTCAAATTTTTCGGAAATGAACTTTTCAGCTTCTTCTTGAATCTCCTTTCCAAGTTCTGCCCAGTAACCTTCGCTCCTGTTAATCCCGAGAACAACGGAGAAGTAGAAGACCATCGGGCAGAAGAAGTATTCCTCCACATCCCTAACCCAAAGCTTTACTCTTTGCTTCATTACAATATCTTTATCTTAAGGGAAAATTTTAAGATTTTTTGAGGGAAAACTGATGAAATTGTACTCAATTTCATGCGGATTTTGAGGAAGGCTGGTTTTAGATGTCGTGATCGATGGAGGTGCCGAAGTGAGCTTGGAGAAAATCAGGAGAATTCTGAAGAAACACGAGAAAGAACTCAAGGAAAAGTTCAAAGTTAAGGAAATCGGTGTATTCGGCTCTTACGTCAGAGGAGAGCAAAGAGAAGGAAGTGATGTTGATATTTTAGTAGATTTTTATGGAACTCCCACGCTCTTCGAGTTTGTCGAACTCGAAAACTACCTGTCGGAAGTGCTTGGCGTAAAGGTCGATTTAGTGATGAAAAGAGCATTAAAGCCGAAGATAAGGGAGGGAGTTCTGAAAGAGGTAGCTTACATATGGAGAGAATTGTAGAGCTCGTCAAGTTACTCTGGACGTGATCAAAAAGATCAAGGAATTTATGTGAGTAACGAAGATTTCTGAAAGACGAAATTTTCTGCGGTAGGGACATTAGAAATAGTGAGGCTGCAAAATGTATAATCAAATTCTCGAACTCGACATAATGAACCTTCACTACCAGCCTTACTACCAGCATGGGGAAGCCCCCGGAGACTGGCATTCTCCAAATCCGATATTCTTCTTAACAGTTCCAAAAGGCGTGGAGTTCCAGTTTGCAATAGCCCCAAGAAACAGCGAGTATGAGCTTGTGGAAAGAGCTAAAGAATTACTCGTTTCAGCGTTAAAAGAGTTTGGTGTCGGAGCTAAAACGTCTTTGGGCTACGGGAGATTTGAATGAATCAGTCGCGGGCTACCTCATCATCGCATCGCTCAGAATTGGATTCAATCATCACCAGCAGAAAATAGGGAGAAAGCTATAAAGACTTTTTCACTCAAACATTACTCCCATGTTTCACCGTAATAAACGCCGTCGTGCTTTATTCTTGAGTGAAAACGCAGATCCCTATCGCAGATCGGGAAAATGTCGATTCTATCGTTTCCTTCCAGACTTTTCCTTGAAAGGACTTTTTCCAAGTCTTTTCTCTCTTGACTGCTTAGATATCCTATGAAGGCGCTTTTTTGAATTCTCATCAATCCGAAATCCTTCAGAATTTCAGCTATTTTGCTCCTCAAACTGTCGTTCGCTATGTCGTAAACCACGAGAACTTTCATAATGGTATTTTTTATTTAAAAACTTATGATTTGCGCCTGTTG